>JBCDIO010000510.1:0-3871 GCA_038748815.1 Bacteroidota bacterium | reverse complement strand
GAAAATCCATCCTTCGAAGTCATCCCGGCCCTACTCTCCCGGGCGCAGGTCTATGTTTTGGAGCCTTTGTCGGTGGAAGAACTTCAAGGTCTGGTAAAAAGAGCACTTGCGGAGGATATCCTTCTCAAAACCAAGTCCGTTGAGTTGTCAGAATACGAGGCTTTATTATCTCTGTCGGGAGGGGATGCCCGTAAGCTGCTCAACATGCTAGAACTGGTTGTTAACCAGCTCGCTCGGGAGAATGAACTGGTTAGTATCACCAATGAACAGGTCCGGGAAATCGTCCAGCAGAATCCCTTGATTTATGATAAGACGGGAGAAATGCACTACGACATTGCATCCGCCTTCATCAAGTCAATTAGGGGATCCGACCCCAATGCGGCAGTGTACTGGTTAGCTAGAATGATTGAAGCGGGCGAGAATGAGAAGTTTATTGCTCGAAGAGTGTTGATCGCAGCCGCGGAGGATATCGGCCTGGCTAATCCGAATGCTTTGCTAATGGCCCAAACCGCCTTTGCTGCGGTACAATCGGTCGGTTTTCCGGAAGCTCGGATCATTCTGTCCCAGGCCGTCATTTACCTGGCGACCTCCCCCAAGAGTAATTCGGCCTATCTAGCCATTAATAAAGCCCAGGCTTTAGTGCGACAAACCGGTAACCTCTCCGTACCCATTCCTTTGCGCAATGCCCCAACCAAGTTGATGAAAGAACTGGATTACGGAAAAGACTATAAATACTCCCACGACTTCCCTGGTCATTTTGTAGAACAGGACTATCTACCCGCAGAGATCAAAGGCAAAAAACTCTTTACTCCGGCGGAAAATCCAGCGGAACGCAAAATACTGGACCGTTTGAAGGCTTGGTGGCAGAAATGGTATGGGTATTAAAATGAAAGGAACCAAGCTTTACGTACTTACCAAAATGACAAGAGCCTGTCTCCAAAATAGAGACAGGCTCTTGTGCAGAAACAACGTTCTTAATTTCCACGGGTTTGAAGCACTTCCGAAGCGGGAACACGCATGACTTTGTTTTCCCGAGCACTTAATTCGTTGACCCGGTTAATATCTTGATCAAAGAAAGAATTCAAAAAGGTCGATACCTCGTAACGAGTGTCTCGACTTAGCTCTGGCAGGTCTTCTACCCGCTGCAGTAGTTTTTCTCGGTGTTGCTTGAAAAAGAATAGCGTTTGGCCTAAATGCGCATTATTCTGATCTTCCCCCTGGTAAACTCGGTCTTTGACACTAGCTATTTGAAAATCTGGGTTTGGCACTGCGTAAGGTGCATTTACCAAGCCGGCAAAATCAAAATCGTAGGGAACGGGGATCAAGGCACCCGATTTTTTGATTTGCAAGATTTTCACATTACGGGCCATACGAATGTCCCAATCGGTGTTGCCAATCATATATTGAAATACCGTCATTTTTTCCCAAGCAAGTCCATCCATTTGTGCCTGGCCTAAACCAAAGGTATCCAACTCAACAGCCCCCACTCTGGCGGCAAGCTCATCAATATCTTCAATCAAAAATCCCCAGCGTTTTACCTTATTACTGGGTTTTAGTTCGTCCACATAGGTTACTTCCACCAATTGTACCCGCAAACTGTAGGCACTAATATCTTGATAGAGTTGATATGCCAAAAATTCTCGGATCACATTCTCTTTTGAAATGAATTTCTCATCCATACAGTGGGTCACCAACTTCAGCTTGTCAAATTTCAACAAGCCCAATTCCTCCAGCTCATCTTTATCAAAGTTTAACTTCAAAGGAGGAAAATCACAAATTCGACGGCGGAAACGGCCTCTGGACTTCACTTTGAGGTCCATTTCAAAGGATTTATTCCCGATCTCAAATAGGGCTTTAGCGGGTTGGTACTTCCGGTTAAGATCATTGTCTGTAAGCCGGTCTAAGCTCGTTACAATCTTCAGTTCTAGTACCTCCTGTTTGGATAAGAGATCAAATAGGCTGTTGGCATTCTTAGCAATCAAGCTAGAGCCGAAGAAAAACACAAAAGCCATCGACAGTAGTAAGTAGTACGGGGTTTTCATACGTGGATTGAATTTGCAGATTGTTTAACGAAATCTGCTTAACAGACTCAATTTGTTAAATATGGATGCACGAATGCCCGAATTATTCGAGGAATGTGGGCAAAGTTTCGATTAATTTCCCTTTATTTAAAATTCCCGAATTTTGTTAGGATATTCCTACATTGGAATTATGGGCTTTATCCCAATTAATGGAAGCTACTTGATCAATGACAGCCGGATAAACCTTGGAGTTACCCGGTAGAAACAAATGTAGTTGGGGATGTTAAATAATTGAAAAATTTCGGTGAAGGCATATTTGCAATCTGGATTAGTGGTATTTTTTGGCATTTGCCTACTTTGGGGTAGTTGTAATCGACCTCCCCTACCTGATTATCCCCGTCGGCCCATGGCGGAGTATCCTAAAAACGTCGTCCTAATGATCGGTGATGGAATGGGTTTGTCACAAATTTCTGCTTCCCTGTATCACCATAATAACACTTCCATCTTTGAAGTGTTCCGCTCCATTGGCTTTAGTAAAACCTATGCTGCTAACAACCTAATCACTGACTCTGCCGCGGGGGCTACCGCCATGTCCTGTGGTCAGAAAACCTACGAATTCGCCATTGGGGTAAATCTTGATACCCTACCGATGAAAAACTTAATGGAAGAATCGGAGGAACGCGGCTTAGCAACGGGACTAGTTGTTACCAGCAGCATTGTTCACGCTACCCCGGCAGCCTTCGTTGCCCACGAGCCCATGCGTACATACTACGAAGAAATAGCTCTTGATTTCATGGATATAGAGCTTGATTACGTGGTAGGCGGTGGGAAGAAATACTTCGAACGCCGCCGAATGGACAATCGTAATTTGGTCTCTGAGTGGATTCGTAAAGGATATACGGTGAAAGATTATTTTGGCTCCGACTTCCCTAATTATGGGCGGATGAATCCTAAACGCAATTTCGTTTATTTCACGGCAGATAATCAGCCAGTAAGTAATGCCGCAGGTCGTCGCTATCTTCCCATGGCCACTCAACTTGCCTTGCCTTTTTTGCAAGAGCACAATTCAGAAGAAGGTTTCTTTTTATTGGTTGAGGGTAGTCAAATCGATTGGATGGGTCATTCTAACCAAGGTGTTGAATTGATGACTGAAATGAGGGATTTTGAAGCGGCCGTAGAAAAGGTTCTGCGCTTCGCCGAGCGTGATGGAGAAACCCTGGTCATCGTAACGGCCGACCACGAAACCGGTGGTTTAGCGATTAATCAAGGCTCTAAGTTTAAAAAATTGAAGATTGCTTGGACGAGCAACGGACACACGGCGACCATGGTGCCCGTATTTGCCTACGGACCACAGGCAGCCCTATTCCAAGGTATTTACGAGAATACCGAAATCTACCACAAAATTCGCCAGGCTTTTCGCTGGAGCACCCCCGAAGCTTCTATTGTTCCCCCCTCGAAGGCTAGTATCAACAATTCTCAATAGCAAGGGGTTTTAACAATTACAGGACCTTATTTTGGGGTAAAAATCCCTATATTGGTTTTGTTGAAACGCAAATCTCGGGTAGCAAAAAAGGCTTCCCCTACAGCTATTGGACAAAATTTTTGTCTATACTGCTGTAAAACAGAATGTTTATTATACCAAATAAAATCATCAATTGTATGAACGTTGAAGCCCTGGATAATCTCCAATTGATCCGGGAAAGTGCAAGGGATTTTGCCGAAACCTACATTCGGCCCCACGTTATGGAGTGGGATGAATCTCAACACTTTCCGGTCGATGTTTTTAGGAAAATGGGTGAATATGGCTTTATGGGGGTATTAGTACCCGAAGCCTACGGTGGCTCGGGACT
>JBCDIO010000509.1:0-3872 GCA_038748815.1 Bacteroidota bacterium | reverse complement strand
TTTTGCTGTAAAAGCTCGAAAGTCCTTTTCCATTAGCAGGTTCAATACCCAGAACAGATTATTTATACCATGGTATACCATAGACTTCAAAGCGAGATAGATCACTGTGGAATAACAGAAAAAACGAAGGAATAAAGTGGTATAAACCGGGTAGGACCTTATTAGGTAGCCCCATTGGAAAGCATTGGTAAACATTTTTTAACCGCGCTGGAAAAGAGATTTGGGAACGCCTATATAGGAGCCATTGAGCTAACCAACTGCAATTGGCTATTCATACAAGCATTACCATTTTGGGATCAAACGCCCGCAAAAACGAAGGCGGTCCCCCTATGGTACATCAAGTCGTAGGAATTGATGGTACTGACAAAGAAAAAGTCGATCCAGCTGGATAGATTACTCATCTAACGGTTTTAAGAAAGGTTTTATCGGTCTACATGAATGACCTGCTCGTCCGTTAACAGAGGAAGTCTTTTGTAACGCAAGTATAACTGCGCCGTCGCTAACACATCTTTCTCACAATACAAAGCGATCCGATCAAGATCATTCTCCTCCCAGAATACTCGACCTACATCACTCCCGTCGATATCGTCTTTAGGAGAAGGGAATCCGAGGACGGCGGCTAGCAATTTGAGAGAAGTGTAGCTCTTTCGGTCACCAAATTTCCAAAGTTCCATGGTATCCAATAAGTGTTTAGATTCCCAGGGCTTCTTCCCGGCAAGATCCAAAGGGTAAGGCAATGGAAGTTGATTGATCATCATTCGGCGGCATATATAAGGAATATCGAATTCCTTAATGTTATGTCCACAGAAATAATGCTTATTCGGATCATTATAGTACTGCTCCACCATTTTACTGAAAGCTTCCAGTACCACTACCTCCTCCGGATCGGCAAAAGATTTCAGACGAATGGATAGTCGATTTTGGGCATCCCGCACCACGATACCTACTGAAATACAGACGACTTGTCCGAACTCCGAATAAATAGCCGCGCGATCACTAAAGGCCACTGCAGCCATCTCCTCTGTTAAGTCTTCTTTGGCTACTTTTAGAATGCTGCGTGCCTTTACTTGCCACAATTCTTGGAGGGTGGGAGAAAGCTCCTCGTAGGAGGGCGTACCAGAAACACATTCTATATCAAGGAATAGAACGTTGGCAATATCCATTTGATCGAGCAAGCGCATAGGTTCAATTTGATCGTTGAGAAAGGGTGATTGGAAAGAATCGTATCGTCCAAATTAGAAAAAACAACTCTCCGCTACGGAGAACTTTTTGGTGGGCAATGACAATATTGCACCGGGAAAGAAAGTTAATGAAATTCATCCAGTGGGATGGCGAAGCTGGAAAAAAAGGTGAAAAATAGACCCAGATATTTGGTTTTTTTTAGATGTTTTTGGGTCGGCTATCGAACAATTCTGAGCTGTATCACCTTTCCATAATGAACGCAGGCAAAAACAGCCAATCAGAAAACAAACATCTGACAATCAACTGCTTGCATCATTAATCAAGAAACCACGGACATAAAAATCCAATAATTATGACCACGACCACATCAAATTCTAATGGATCAAAACAACGTCTGATTGCAATCGCTGCAGTTGTTGTCGTTGCTTTGTTGGTAGTGAACGCGATCTTGTTGTATAACAAGTTCACCCAAGACAAAAAAATCTCTCAGCAAACCACGGAAATCGAGGAGCAAGAGAAATTAAAAGCAGAATTGGAAAAGCAGTACTTCGAAGCTCTATCTGAGTTAGAAGAAATGCGTACCGATAATGAGGAATTGAACACCATGATCGAGGAGCAGCAAGCTGAATTGAAAGACTCCAAAGATCGGATCGAGAAATTGATCGCCAGTGAAGGTGACCTCAAACGAGCCCGAAATGAGCTCCGAAGTTTAAGAAAGCAAGTTGATCAGTACGTCGCAGAGATTCAAACCCTGAAAGAGGAGAACCAACTCCTAACCGACCAAAACTCGCAGCTGACGGAAGACAATAGCATGCTGAGTTCTGACCTCTCCCAACAAAGGGATGCCAACGCGGAATTATCGCAGGCACGGGCAGAATTGGTATCGGCGAACTCTGAGTTAGAAAACCAAAACCGTAATCTTTCTAGCACCGTAACAATGGCTTCTGTTGTGAAAGTTAACACCATCAATGTAGATGGTATGAAGACCAAAGGAAACGGTAAAAGTGCCAAAGAAAAGCGTGCTAAGAATATTGATCATTTGAAGATTTGTTTCAATACCACCTCCAACGAGATTGCAACTCCTGGTCAGGAAGAGTTTTACATCCGGATTATCTCCCCTACCGGTGAGACTCTTGCGGTAGAAGAATTAGGATCTGGTATCCTAACGAACGCTTCGACCAACGAGCAAATCCGTTACACGCAAATCAAAGAGTACAACTACTCCAATGATGTAGCTCAATTGTGCGCTCTTTGGGAGCCAAGCACTACCTTCTCTGCGGGTAATTACGAAGTAGAGGTATACAACAAGGGGCACTTGGCCGGTACGAGCAGCTTTGTGTTGAAATAATCAACGATCAGATAATAAATGTACCTTAGGGGTGACCGACCGTCACCCCTTTTTTTATGGATCCAATAGAAGCGTATATCCTCGATCTACCCAGCGAAAAGCAACGGGTTCTATTTTCCGAAGCCCATCAGCTCATCTTGAGCCTGGTAACCCCGCTGGAGTCCCGCCTTAAATGGAAAATCCCATTCTACCAATACCGAAAAAAAGGATTGTGCTACCTCAACCCTAAAGACGATATCCTTTACATCGGATTTCCCTACGGTAATCAGCTCGCCAACCATCAGGGCCAGTTAGAAAGTCTTCGCTTAAAGCAAGTCCGAACCTTAAGCATCCCGGATCTTGAGACCTTACACCAGGAAACAACGGCCGAATATTTGATAGAGTCCATGTTGGTCATCAACCAGCTCCTCGATCATTCTGACAGATAAAACCCTCCGCTGACATCTTTTTTCGGATACTGGAGTTATAGGCTATAGAACTGTATCTTTGCACTGGAAAAAAATTAAGCAGTAAACCGATGGCTGAGGAGAAAGAACCTTTTGTAAATCCGATTGATAAAGACAAAATTGCTGAGAACCCTGGACTTCTACCTTACGCACACAGTGTGGGAGGGGCCGTCATCAAGCCCATTGACCGGGGCCGAGTAAAAGGTTTAGCTGTCACGGCGATGTACGACCAGACGGATCGCCAACTGGACCAGATCCGCGAGCAAGTAGAACTTTTAGCCCAACAGGCTAAAGCAATTCATAAGCGCGTAGAGGTTTCTGAAAAGATTTATCAGGCCGAAATGAATTTTGTGCCCCTTATCAATCATACCTACCACCTGTATGAACGTTCTAAAGGTGGACATGTACTTTCAATGGTGGGTCCAGACGAATGGGGTAGCCGTAGTCCCTACATTTTTGAGGCGACTGTCACCCTACTTTCTGACCACACCTGGGATATTCAAGCAACCGCCGAATGATGCTTCCTCTTTTAGTGCTGGTATCCAGCTTATTCTTGACCCCCACCACGAAACCCGAGCTGGTGGAGTGGGTAGATCCAATTCAACACGACTTCGGAGATGTACCCTATAAGGAGTCTGTGCAACATGTATGGTCTTACCGAAATATCTCCAAAGATTCTATTTCGGTTGACGTAGTGCGCCCTGGATGCGGCTGCACAACCCCCGTCTTGGATAGCCTAGCTATCGCACCGGGCGAAACCGGAAAAATCACGATCGAGTTCGACGCTGCTAAAATGGGGTACTTCCGCCAACAAATTCGAGTCTTTTTTGATGCCCAAAGAGGCCCCGAGCGGCTCTTTATTACGGGTAATGTGGTAGAAAAATAGCGGACCTTAG
>JBCDIO010000508.1:0-3879 GCA_038748815.1 Bacteroidota bacterium | reverse complement strand
ACCATCCCAATATTTGTGATGATGCCTGGGAGTCGACGGTCCTGAGTCCGGGGCAAACCTATTACCTACAAATTGCTGCGGCTAACCAATACTATAACTTTGATAACCAAGGTAACGTCTGTGTGCAGATCTGGTCTAGTGATCAATACGAGGCACCCGATCCGGTTCAGCTATTTGCTAGTGTGGAATGTGTAGCGGATGGCTTAGGGCAATTGAATTTAATCGTTTCCGGTGCAGAAAGTTATCAAATGATAGGGAACAGTTCCGGGGAATATCTGCAAACTGGCGATTTCTATTTGGTGATTGTACAAGCACCCAACGGTTGCGAATGGTCGGTTAGCGGAGTGGTAGAATGCGGGGGTACCGCCTGTGGATTCCAAACATCTGTTGCTCAGCAAGGAGTTACTTGCCCGGGAGGAAGCAATGGTAGTGGTACCGTGGAAATCAATGGGGCCAACGAACCCTATGAGATCATTTGGCCAGATGGTAGTACCGGGGAAACGCAGAATAATCTAAGTGCGGGCTTATACATTTTGACCATAATCGATGGACTGGGCTGCCAGGGAGCCGCCGCTGTGGAAATTGGCGAACCAGCCGCCTTTCAGGTTGGCTTGGATAGTATCGTTGCGAGCAGCGTAGGTAGTGAGACCGGGGCGATTTACATTAGCCCGAATGGAGCTACTGCACCCTATTCTTTCGAATGGACTTCTTTAGGTAATCTAGTATCGACCGTCCAGAATCCAACGGATTTAGGGGCTGGAACCTACGAACTCTTAATAACTGACGCTAATAGCTGTAGCTTCCAGACAGAGTTTACGGTACCCATGCTAAGCTCTACTCAGACCGTTGAAATTCCGGCTACCTTTAGCCTATTCCCAAATCCAACGGCCGGACCATTCAATATTGAGTTTGAACTTGGCTATCCCGAACCATTTTTTATCGAGATATTCGCCGTGGACGGCCGCTCGGTGAGCCGTTATTACAAATATGTACCGAGTCCCCAAACGCTGGATTTAGACTTCGGTCGATTACCGGCGGGTACTTACCAACTAGAAATCTCTGGGAATGGTCTGCAGGAAACCCATGAGATGGTATTGGCTAGATAGGGTAACAAAACGAAAAAAAACGAAACAAGATGCAACCAACCTTCGAACACCTAGGTAATTTAACCGTGCAGCATGACTTCTTTGGAGATCAAGCAGCGCCTTTGAATCTATATGTTTACACCGAGCAAGGAACACCGCACCAACAAGTAAAGGTGAGGGAAGTAGGCCGTGATTTTTCGCTCTTTGCCCCAGCCGGAAGAGTGCAAGGAGAGCGAGCCATTCTGGGCGTACAGATCGAAGACAATCTCTTTTTTAACTATACCGGTTTAGAGTTACACAGAGATCGAATCCTTTATGTTTATCCTAGAATGGGGGAGGCGGTGATGAAGACAGCATCGTACGACTGGCTACCGAAGTTTGGGCGTATTTGCTCAATTCCAGTGAGTGAGGATGAGTACCAGAAAATCACACAAATTAGTATTCAACGTTTGGAGGGAGGTAATGCCACGCCCTTAACCGTTGTCAAGGGAGAGTATACAGGGACTTATCGAATCGATATTGGGCACTTTCCCCCGGGGGGCTATGCGGTGACTTTTAGTCTTTCCGATGGGCAGCACTTAGTTTCCAAGTTCTTTGCTCTGGGAGATAGCCAAATAGGCCGCCACTTAATTGTAGTATCGGCCTACCTACAAAAGAGCTACGCGCAATTTTTACATTTTCCGGCTCAGAAAGCCTTCTGGCGGTATAACCTAATTGGGATCAGTGAGGCTGACTGGCAGGCTACTTCTTTAGAATGTACCGACAAAAAAGGAGCGAGGGTTGATTTTCAGAAGTTGGCCGGTCCTGTATCCGTTCCGGGAGGAAAAACGGCCTATCAAATGATTTCCTCCGTTCCGCTAGCTTTTTCTCAACAGCCCCAGCTCCAAGTAACCTTAAACTGCCCGGCTTTCCCGGAAGGCTTGCAAGTGCCAGATGCGAGTAGTGAGCAAATAGCTAGCTATAAACCGGCGGGTATGGAGTTAGAAGCCTACTTGACGGAAGTGTTTATGTATTTGTAATCATACAGCCCTAAAACCCCTATTATGATTGGTGAGGTCCTGCAAGTTGTTGTGCAGCATTTAAATGTTGAATTAATACATAAGCTCTCGGTTTCCCCTAATTCCGCCGTGCTCCGATTAGAAAGCCCCAACGCGGCCGTAAAGAGCTTAGCGAGGATAAAGGAGCCCTATCTTTCGGTGCAACTTTTATCCATTAATACGGAGAAGCTGCCTCATCATAGTATGCTGGATGATCCTTCTGCCGGTTCTATTCCCACGCCGCCACCGCTGCATTATCATGTTTATTGTCGAATTTCAGCCTTGAGTACAAACGACGGCTATCCCGAGGCGATTAATTACCTGACTGCGGTGCTGGAAAGCCTACACAAGACCCCTTTATGGGATCGGACCAATACGCCTAGTTTACCCGATAGTATCGAGCGAATTGCTTTTGAAGAGCAACCGATTATGGACGACGCGGATACCTTTCTTTCCGGGCATTCCTTTGCTGTCGACTGGCCATCCTGCATTTTAAAATTACGGGTGTTGTTGATGGAGAAGTAGAATTTTTCTTTTTTATAATCTTAACCCAAAAACCATGATGGACGCGAATAATCCGCAAACTCCCGGTGTTTATACCGTAGAAAAAAATGCGTTTCCCAATGCTGTGGCTGGGGTGCCAACAGCTATTCCGGCCTTTATTGGCTACACAGAAATGGCCCTTAAAGATGGAAAATCAATTACTAATAAGCCATTGCTCATTAATTCCTTAGCGGAATATGTACAGTATTTTGGAGGAGCAGCCCTTAATCAATACCCCATTACAGAGGTGCCTCCATCTGCTTCAGGAACCGCTCCTTCATCTTACGATATAGAGATATCGGGTAAGTACTACCAGGTTAATCCTGGCGTAGGAGGGAAGAACTTTTATTTATATAAATGCTTACAGTTGTTTTATGAGAATGGAGGTGGCCCCTGTTACATTGTTTCTATTGGCCCTTACACCATTGAAAGGAGTGTGAGTGATGGAAACGGAGGTCCTAAACCAGCCACCGTGCCTAATGTACCCGATGAGGACCATTTTTTGATCGCTCTAGCAGAATTACCGAAAATTCAGTTTCCTAAGCCCACGATGATTCTTACCCCCGATGCCTTAAACCTATCGGCGGTAGATTATTTTACGGTGCAGAAACAGGTACTTTTACAGTGTGGAGAGCTTCGTGATCGGGTTGGACTGATCGATGTGTATAACGGATACCTCTCAGAAGCCGATGCTTCGGTCATTTCCAATTTCAGAAACAACATTGGCAATAATAACCTCGACTATGGCATTAGTTACTATCCTTTTTTAGAGACCAGCATTGTAGATGTGAATGATATTACGTATGCGAATATCGATCAGGATTCTAGTGACCTGTTTGGCCCCGATCAGGCTAAACCGGTAAAGCCATCGCAGATATTCCCAGAAAATAAAGCCCTGGCCGATGACGGGGATTTGGCTAATATAATGGCCGATTGTGGAACAGTGAGAAACCTAGCTTATACCCCCCCCTTTAATTTTAGTAAAAGCTTAACCACTTTTCCTACCTCCACTACTCCCGGGACCGGAGCTATCGCATATAGCTCTTGGATACAGGCTTTTAATGGCTTCCCCTCTACGGCGGGAGCGGTAGCTATTTTACGGTGGCAATTACGCGTCATTTTGGCGATGGGATGGACATTAAACTATCTAGGACAAAATAATAGCCTAAAGGCTTTAAATATCGACAAGATCAATGATCAAAACCTTTTGAATT
>JBCDIO010000507.1:0-3883 GCA_038748815.1 Bacteroidota bacterium | reverse complement strand
TTCCGGGCTTACTGATGGTTTATTTTCCAGATCGAGCTTCCTACGTATGGAGCTCCGTTTGGAAAACCCTGTTAGCTGGACTCCTTTTTACCGGAATCATTCTATTCTGTTTTGCCTATACCATTCATGTGATCTTCCAGCAGAAAAAACTCGGTGAGATGAAGACAGACTTCATCAATAATATGACGCATGAATTTAAAACGCCAATCGCAACTATATCCTTGGCCGCGGATTCGATCACTAGCCCAATGATCTCTGGCGACTCTAATAAAGTAGGACGCTTTGCCGATATCATCAAGCAAGAGAATAAGCGAATGAATAATCAGGTAGAGAAGGTTTTACAGATGGCTCTGATCGATAAGCGGGACTTTAATTTAAAGCTCACCCAAATAAACATCCACGAGGTTATTGAACAAGCTGTACAAAACGTTTCTCTACAAGTAGATAAGCGGGGAGGAGAGGCTTACGCGGAGTTTGGCGCGGAAAATCCGGTTATTGAAGGAGATTTAACTCACGTTTCTAATATGATCAATAACCTGTTGGATAACGCCAACAAATACACACCGGATAATCCACGGATTATGGTATCTACCCGCAATGTGCCAAATGGTATTGAGGTTACGGTTACCGATAATGGCATTGGAATGAGTAAAGAAGCGCGTAAACATATTTTTGACCGCTTTTATCGGGTGCACACCGGAGACCGTCACGATGTGAAAGGCTTCGGCCTTGGGTTGAGCTATGTGAAAGCGATGATCACCGCACACAAAGGACAAATTGACGTAAAAAGTGAACTTGGTAAGGGAAGTAGTTTTATTTTGACCTTCCCGTTTCACGTTGAAAATAAACCAATGATGGCGTAGACGAGTGTTTTGGGGAATGGCCCGAAAGCCTGGATATGTCGGGGCTCGGAAGTTCCTCTAGAATATTGAGCTGCAAGGACAAGATTTGTTAACATATTTGCGTTTAAATAGGTCTTTAGTTACTTGCAACAGTGTTTTGACCATCACTCTTCACCCGTTTTGCTAAGAAATTCCAACAGTATGACAGCAACTAATAACAAAATTCTGCTGGTTGAGGATGACCAAAATTTTGGCGATGTACTTCGCTCTTATTTAGAAATGCACGAGTACGATGTGACCCTGGCTACCGATGGTGCCCAAGGATTAGAGAAGTACCAGAAAGGAGAATACGACCTGTGCATTTTTGATGTAATGATGCCCAAAAAAGATGGATTTACCCTAGCCAAAGAAATTCGTGAAAAAGACTTAACCGTACCGATCATCTTCCTAACGGCTAAAACCATGAAAGATGATGTCTTGAAGGGTTTCAAGATCGGTGCAGATGACTACATCACCAAACCCTTTAACTCCGAAGAATTACTATTCCGAATTCAAGCGATTCTGAAGCGGAGTAAAGCGAAAGTTGATCCCCGTGAAGATGAAAAGGAATTCGAAATTGGTCGTTTCCATTTCAACTTCCCGTTACGGATCTTAACGTTCGATCCCAATACGTCCGATGAAAGTAAAGAAAAGCTATCGCCCAAAGAGGCCCAGCTTTTGCGCATGTTTGCCATCTACAAGAATGACGTGCTGCCAAGATCAGAAGCGTTGACGAAAATCTGGGGAGAAGATAATTATTTCACAGCTCGATCCATGGACGTATTTGTGACCAAACTACGGAAGTATCTGAAGAAGGATGATAATATCGAAATTGTGAACATCCACGGGAACGGCTTCCAATTACTAATCAAAGAGGAAGAAGTTTCTTAAACCATCCAGGTGCTAAAGATAAAACCGGAAGGCTACCCTAATTCAATAGGGTAGCCTTTTTGGTTGGTATTTGATGGCTAATTCATTTACTCTTTACCAGCACCCCGAGGATTTTAGATATTCACAGAAGGCTGGTGTAAACCATTGTGGAGTTAACCGATCTTATGACAAACCACCAAGTCAATCTACGTCCCGCCCTCTCCAAGGACCAATCTCTGCTCGAGCATTGGGATCAGCAACCACATGTGCTCGCCGCTTCTGGATTTGACGACGACTGGGACTGGGCCTACGAGCTTCCACGCACTGTATCCTGGCGAGAGCAATGGATCGCAGAGGTCGATGGCCGCCCTATCGGCATTATTCAAATTATTGATCCCCGAGAGGAAGAAACCCATTATTGGGGGGAGATAGAACCCAACCTACGAGCGATTGATATCTGGATTGGGGAAAAAAATGAACTCGGGAAAGGGTACGGTACGCAGATGATGCAGCAAGCCTTCCAGCGGTGTTTTTCGATTCCGGAGGTGCAAGCGATCTTGATTGATCCGCTGGCTAGCAATATTCGCGCACATCGTTTTTATGAACGCTTAGGTTTTCAGTTTGTGGAAAAGCGGCGCTTCGGAGAAGATGATTGCTATGTTTACCGGCTAGATCGACCTTCCACCTAATTGAAAGGATGGTTCTAATTTCGGGTATAGAACTGGTTCAATGAAAGAAATATTACTTGGGATTGCGATAGGGGATGCCTTTGGGGCTGGGGTAGAGTTTCAGGATCGAAACTGGATTCGACAGCACGTCGATTTTTCAACATTAGTGAATGCCCGAAATGCTATCCCGGTTGCCAGTGATAAGCTGGCAGATTTTACCAAAAACTACCGCCCTTGGGATTATACAGACGATACTGAGATGACGATTGGCGTGATTAGGGCTTTAATCTCTGAGGCTCCTTTTGACCAAGATCTTCTCATTGAAAAATGGAAGGAAGAATATCAACGAGGAATCCGACAAAAAGGCTTTGGACGCAATGGGCACGGTTCTATGCGATGGTATTATTCTGGCGAAATGACGATCGAAGAGATCAGAGGCTTCCAGCGTAATAGACGCAACCCGGGCAATGCCCCGGCCATGCGGGCCGTTCCGCTTGGCTTCCTCCGCGAAGATCGGATCAATACCTACGCTCGCATCAACGCCGAGGCTACTCATCCTAATATCAGTGCCATTATATCGAGTCAATGTATTGCACGGAGTGCCGAATTCCTTATTGTTAAGCGAGGAGCAACGAAGGATCTCATTAAATACTGTTTGGACTCTATTCCTCTTAATAAGGAGTATGAGGGATATTTACAGCAAGTAGATCAGTTAGGAGCTTATTCGCATTTGGAGGAGGAAGACTTCGAGGTCTTGTGTGGGTCTCAACCCATTATCGAACCGTATTTCTTGCCGGGCATCAACGGGGTGCCTTCTGATTCAAAATACACAACAGGGAGTGTCTTGTACGTCTTGAAGCATAGCCAGGATGCTATGGATGCCCTGCGGAAGTCTATTTTCTTGGGGGGCGATGTAGATTCTATCGCTTCCATTACCACCGGGATAATGGCGGGGTTGCACGGGTTGGGTAGTATTCCCAGGTACATGCTTGAGAACGTGGAAGGTCGGCGATACCTAGAGGAGATTGCCGGCCGTTGGCAACGGAAATGGGAGAGGGATAAATAAACGAGCGTTGATTGCTGACTGATTGGGTCATTCGGTTTATCGAATGATCTCCCATCAAATACCAGCACAATAAAAAAGGCGGTTCCGAATAATTCGGAACCGCCTTTTGGCTTCAGGAAATCCTCCTGATTATGCTTCTGCTTCCTCTTCAGAAGGAGTATCTTCTTCAGTTGCTTCGTGGGTCGTCCCGTTTTGGGCCGCCCGGGCTGCAACATCCGTCGGACGAGGTCCGATCAAACGCTCTACATCTGATTTAAGAAGAACTTCGTTTTCTAATAGTGCTTTTGCTAGAGCTTCTAGTTCAGCTCGTTTCTCCCCCAAAAGCTCCTGTGCACGTTCGTACTGAGAGTTCACCAAGTTCCGAACCTCTCCGTCAATCAATGCGGCGGTTTCTTCGG
>JBCDIO010000506.1:0-3891 GCA_038748815.1 Bacteroidota bacterium | reverse complement strand
CGATGAACCACCGGCTAGCGAGGTAGGTGACGATTTGCCTTTCTAATAGGACCTTACAGAAAGTAAAAAGCCCCCTGATCACTTGATCAAGGGGCTTTTTCATTATGCGTACGCCTCCAAGATTTGCTGGGCGTGTTCTTTTGTTTTCACCTTATTGAAGATCTTATCGATCGTCCCGTTCTCATCAATTACAAAGGTAGTCCGATATACTCCTACCGTATCGCGCCCCATAAACTTTTTGGGTCCGTACACACCGTATGCTTCCAGGGCAACTCGGTCTTTATCGGCCAGCAAGTGAAAAGGGAACTCAAACTTATTCTTAAAGTTCGTTTGACTGCGCTCACTATCTGGACTTACTCCCAACAACTCAAAGCCTTTGCCTTGCAATTCGCTGTAGTGGTCTCGCAGACTACACGCTTCGGCGGTACAGCCTGGAGTATTGGCTTTGGGGTAGAAAAAAAGCACCAGCTTTTTTCCCTTATAATCTTGTAGTGAAACAGCGGTTCCATCTTCTAAGGTACCTTGAAAATCAGGTGCCTGATCACCTTCTTTTAAGTGGGTCGTCATATCGCGGTATTTTGTTACGTAATACCTAACAGTCGGCCCGCGGGGAGGTTTACAGACAGCCTGATTTTCCTGCTTAATTCAAGTGTTTGTTACTGGCAAGTTCCTTGGGTGTAGTGGAGTACCCCCGCCCGATCAGCGTAACACTCATTGGCGTAGGTCTCTCCATCGCATCCACAAACCGGTGCGTATATTTCAATACAAAAAAGGTCTGTATCCCCTTTGGTTTTACACGGATCCTCCTTGGTACAAGCAGTAAATGCTAAACTGGCTAGCATCGCAAAAGCGGCAAAAAAACGGATCGTCTTCATAGTTCAATGGTTTGTTTGTCGGGTTAGACCAAGGAAAAAGCAGCGGAGGTTGGGAAAGATTTTCGTCTTGACAAAAGCTTAACGAGCCTTAACAGTTTTTAGGATTTCTAGCCTAACCTGGGCAAGCACCGGGGGTATAATCCATGACCCCATCACATTCCGCATTGCAATCATTGGAATAGGTTTCACCATTACAACCACAGACGGGTTGGTAAACGCGGTAACAAGCGCAAAAGCCAACGGTAGACTCGCCTTGGCAGTTGTTGGTTTTGGTGCAACCCACCAATAAAAGAAACGTTAGAGACAGGGTACAAGGAAGAAAAGAGATCTTCATTCTTTTGGGTTTATTTTCCCAGTAAGACTGTATCTCCTTAATAAGAGGTTGGGCATGGCTCAGTACTGAAAGGTTCTTTCAAAAGACCGTTCGTTGCCTACGGCATCTTGCACTACCAGTTTAAAGGTATGCTCTCCGTGCTCCAACTCCTTGGAAAAACGATGGATCAGTAAGTTGTTTTTCTGGTCGTATTCCAGAATGACCCACTTCCCATCGATGTAGGCATTATAGATCAGTGGTTTTACCCCACGAGCAACCTTGTAGTTGTCTTTTGCGCGGAAGCGCACACTCCGTCGTCCCCGCATGTCGGATCGAAAATCAACGCTCTTGATCGACGGTGCTACTCGATCTACTAAAATGGCAAAGTCACCAAGATCGCGGACCATGGCGGTTAGATAACCATCTTCCCAGGTCCCTCCACAGCTAATGCTACGTCCATTCGGGCCACAATAGGCCAGAATAGCCCGTTTACGGTCTAACGAATCCATTGCCCGGTTGGGCTTAATCCCCAACTCGTAAAAGCGATGTACAGGTACTTTATAATTGTGTAAATGATGTACCCTGGAGTAGTATTCCCGAGAACCGTCGGGAGAAGAAGCATACTGAAAAGGAAGATCTTCGTAGAGTGTTTGCTCAAAGAAATGAGCAATACAATCTTCGGTTTCAATACGATTTTCTTCATCGTGCAGTAAATAATATTGGTGACCTGGCAATTTAAAGGCCTGATCGTCGACTTGCTTCACCCAGAACTCGGCGTAGGAGTCATTACCGTAGGCGTCTCCCACCCGGATGCGTACCTTGCGAGCCTGTCCAGGTTGCAATCGAATCAAGCCTTCATCGACCATTTTCCCGTACATGGAAAGATCATTTCCGGGTAAGACAAAGCAACGATTGAAAAAGCTTTTCTTCGTCACCTCGTCAGCGTAGTCAAGATGCGCATTGATAAAGCGGGTTTCGCTAAAGGCGAAGCGATTCATTTCCAACTGATAAACCAAAGAGTCATCCAACTCCATTTCAATTCGGTATAGTCCATTCCAGTTTCGAACATCATCGTGATGATCGTACGATTTCACGGCCAGACCAATCAAATTTGAAGCGGTGGTAATGGTGTCACCAGACACCCGGTAAGTCCCGCGGCTCGCTTGCAAGCTGATGGTCTTTTGTCCCTTTTCTAAACCCGCTGGGTCCCGTTCGTAGAGTCGTAGTTGTTGCATGGACGGAGGACGGGTATCCCGCATTTTCAAGCCAAAGAGCAGTGGGTTGATGGTTTCTTCCGTCTCGGTATTGCGGATTTCCCAGTGCAAATGGGGTCCAAAGGAGGAGCCCGAGTTGCCCATTTTCCCAATTTGCTCCCCTTTCTGAAAGGTAAATTGGTCCGGTTTTGGGAATAGTTCCACTTCGAAGGATTCCCGCTCTTGCTGTTGGGCCTCTACGTAGGCTTTGATTTCTGGTGTAAACGCACTTAAGTGCGCATAAAGGGTGGTATAGCCATTCGGATGGGCCAGATAAAGCGAATTACCATAGCCTCGGGATTCAATCTTGATGCGAGAAATATAACCTTCACCCGCCGCTAAAATAGGGTCTCCTGCTGCTCCCCGGCGCGATTTCAAATCAATGCCTGCGTGAAAATGGTTAGAACGTAATTCGCCAAAGGTCCCAGAAACTCGAATGGCGTGTTCGATCGGCCAACGAAAGAAATCTTGCGGATAATTTGGAGGAGCCACTTGGGTAAAAGCGAACCAGAGTAATCCGGCAAAAACGAACAGAAAAGTTTGTAACAGCGTGCGCATCATCATGGGCAAAAAGAGGCAGTAATGGCCTAGTTATAGTGATTCTTATTCCGAAAGAATAGAGGAAATCGTAATTTAAAAGAGTATATACAATTTGGTCTCCAAAATGGATCAATAATACCCGTTTCGCAGACATTTTGCCAACAAATTTGTATATTTAAATACCTCCCGCTCCATTTTTTTGATCTGCCTAGTAAGGGGTAAACGGATTACAAGTGTCCACTATTTTGAGGGTTGGTACAACCTTTCTTACCAAACCTAAACGCCCCCCGAGCTACTAGGCAATAGTAGCAATCACTATTGTGCAAAACAGAAAAAAAGACAATCCAATGGCTTTGAATGCAGATAATGCCAAGGAAATTCGCTTGTCCTTTCGGCCCCTGTGGCTAAGTGTCCCTTGTCTGATTGGGGTTACTTTTTTTTGGGGAGGATTACTCGTTGACGTTCAACTCAATGGTCAATTTTGGCATCTTGACTTTTTGGCGTTAGGAACTACCGTTCTTACGTATGCTTTTGCTATTCTTATTACTTACCAAATCCTACGGTACTACAAACGGAGGATGATTCTCCAATTAGTCCGAATTCAAGTTTGGACTACCCTGATCGCTTTGGCGAGTCTCTTGCTCTTTTTTATCATGATGGGGCACTCTGGACATCCTTTATTTTCCATTCAGTCCCTACCCGACTGGCCGACCTGGATTATGGCCATCATTGCGATCTCTTCACTGGGTTTATCCCAGCTCCTATTGCTTACTAACTTCATTATTGGTTTGAGTGGCCGCAGGCAATAAACGAACTTTGATCACTGACTTGATTGGGCATTAAGTGTTTCTTCGGAATTTGCATGCTTGCCTGCAAGCGGTACGTTGTACTCTGTATGTAGTTGGCACAT
>JBCDIO010000505.1:0-3892 GCA_038748815.1 Bacteroidota bacterium | reverse complement strand
TCGAAACGACCGTTCTGGAAAAAACGATCCGGTCTACTAGAAAACAAAGCAGGAAATACGCCATAAAGGTTGCTCCCTGGGGTGAACATCGAGAAAAAGAAAGAATGTATGTACACCCGGATAGCTTCGACCGATTTGAAGTTGGCGACACCGTATTGGTAAACGTCAAGCCCGGGCTATTGGGTATTCCTTGGTATTATGTAAGCGAGAAACCGAGGGCTAAGTGAGGCGTGGAGGCCGTCAACTATCAGCTTTGAAGATGTCCGGAAGGAGATTGCAGCGTTCCTTATCCAGGCCAATCGGACCAACACTGTCCCATTTTCCTTAGTTTCGCTGATCTATCTCTATTTCGAACCACTACATTTAAACCTGAATACCAGACCTATGAAAAATATGACCCTCCTATTTCTCTGTATCGTATACTTTCAGGCAGCACAGGCCTTTACGTCTAATTTTTACTTAAGTACCAATACGCCCCAAGCTGGCGAAAGGGTCACGGTGACCTACGATCATAGCAATACCGTCCTGGCTCAGGAAGAAGTGTTCGGTATTGTCTACTTCCTAGAATTAGGGGAGTCTCCGGTGGCGCAAGATCTTATTCTTAGTAAATCAGAAAAAGGGTACACCGCTAATATTACCATACCGAATCATGCCCAAGTGCTCTACTTTAAGTTTACCAATGAAGACGGAGAAATAGTGGACACGAACGAAGGCGAAGGGTATTATACCTACCTCTACCAGGGAGAAAAACCCCAGGCGGAGGCCCCCATCGTAGCGTCTTCGATCTATGCTGGCAATGCCGATCTCTTTGGCTTAAAATTGAACGGTGCCAAAGCCATGGAAATCTTCGAGCAAGGGATTACCGATCCTGCGCAGCGGATCCATTTTGACTATCTAAATAACTATGCGGTGATTGTGCGGGTATTAGACGATGCCGAGGGCAAAGAAGCCATTCTGACCCATATCAATTATCTGTTAGATCAAGGGAATTCTTCCGAGGAAGAGATGAAAACCCTGGCTAGCGTGGCTCGTAGAATTCGGGAGAATGATCTGTACGAATCGATCATGGAGCAAGTCAAAACGACCTTCCCGGAAGGAGCCGACGCGGTAGCCGCTAAGTACGCCAACTTTCGGCAGCTAGGGGAACTAGCAGAGCAAGTAGCTATGTACGAAGAGGCGTATTCCAAATATCAGTCCCTGGAAGGGGTGGAAGGTTTACTGGATAATATGGAACGCCGGATTGCCGATGCCTACGGTAAGCAAGGGGACTTTGAGAATATGTATAAGTACGCTCAGCGACTTTCGAATGTGAAGAGTCAGGCAGGCCTCTACAACAAGTACGCCTGGGAGTGCTCGGGGGGAAGCTTAGAGGAAGAAGGCAAGCACGTGGACCAAGGACTGGCTATGTCCAAAAAGAGCTTGGAGCTGATCGAACGGGATATGAAAACGCTAGCGGATAAGTACCCAGCCTATTCCGATCGGGAGTGGACACGTGGCCTAAAGAGCTACTACGGTGCCTACAGCGATACCTACGCGCTATTGGCCTATAAAAATGATAAGAAAGCGGAGGCACTGCAATACCAGAAGATTGCCTGTGAGTCGGCCCATATGGAAGATGCAACGATGAACGCGAGGTTTGCTCTTTTTCTGGAAGAGGAGAATGGGGCCACTGCGGCACTCGATTTTCTGGAAGAAATGATTGCCGAGGGCTACGCCAACGAGGAGATGAAGGCCTCTTTTACCCGGCTGTTCCAAGCTAACTTGTCCGTAGAGCAAGCCTCTGAACGCTACCTAGCCTACCTTGAGAAACAGGCTAAAGCCACGAAACTCGAGCGGATCAAAGAAGAGATGATCAACGAAGAAGCACCGGCTTTTGCCCTAAAGAACCTAGCGGGTGAGTCGGTAAGCTTGGAAAGTCTGCAGGGTAAAGTAGTGGTCATCGACTTTTGGGCTACCTGGTGTGGACCCTGTAAAGCCTCTTTCCCCGCCATGCAAGAGGCGGTCAATAAGTACGAAGAAACAGAGGATGTCGCCTTCTTGTTTATCGATACCTGGGAGCGTAGTTCCGATAAGCAGGCCGGTGCTCAAGCGTTTATTTCCGATAACGGTTACACTTTTGAGATCTTGATGGATAACGATAATAAAGCCGTCTCCGATTTCGGAGTCCGCGGTATTCCCGCTAAATTTATTCTAGATAAACAGGGGCATATTCGCTTCAATGGCGCCGGCTTCGATGGCAATAACCAAGCCCTGGTAGATGAGATTTCTACGGTGGTAGAGATCTTACGGAATGAGTAAACGTTCTTAATAAAACCCTCAACAACCATGAATAAAATCGTCTTCTTACTAGGTTTATGGGTCCTGCTCTGCACCGGTAGGACCTTCGCACAGGAGTCTCCAATAGAGGTCAATCCCGACCAGGCTTGCTCGAATGAAGTCTTTGTGGTGGTGGAAAATCCCCCTACTTACAAGGGAGGTTTAGAGCAACTAGCCAAGGATTTAAATGACCGTCTCCGTTTTGATAAGAAAGTAAAAGAATCGTTTCTTATCAGGACTTTAATTAATTGTGAGGGCCAGCTTTTTCTGCTTGGACCCTTTGATCCGGTAGGGTCTAGTCCACTTTCACAAACGTCTATGGCCCTGTACGAACTACAGCATTGGCAAGCGGGGATCCAGAGGACTAAAACGGTTGATTGTTATGTAAACCTCTGGTGTAAGATCAAAAAAGGAAAAATATTTATAAACTGAGAGTTGCTTAGCATCTCGTATTCCATTCTACCCTACAAATCATCAAACCAATGGAAAAAAGTGAATTGTTGGCCTTATCCGACGAAGAACTGTTGGAGAAAGGGAAGAAAATGAAATCTAGTGAAATTACCCACGCCTTATTAATCGGCTTTATGGTGGGGATTGTGATCTACAGTGTTGCACAGAATACCTGGGGTTTTCTGACCCTGATTCCCTTGTTTTTGATCTACCGATTCATGGGCGATTCGAAGGCAAATAATGTGCTAAAAGCGGTGCTTAAAGAGCGCAATTTGAAAGTGTAAGCTCCAACCAAAGAAGCGGTCTGCCGAAGGATTCCTACGGTAGACCGCTTTTTACTTGATTTCTTGACCTTACCCTTTGATACAGACGAAACGCTCCAAACACGCTAACGCCTCGTGGTCTACTTATTTTCCGTTCTCTTTGGGGAACTGCTGCCAACTACGGTAGAGGCGGATGCTTCGAATTCGTGGGCTATGCGGTCAGCCATTTAGCAAGTTGGTCCATTTTAATGCTTAGTAATGCTGTAGACGCTAGTTGTTCATCCAAATTTGCGGATACTTATAAACGGAGTGAGTTTTATGCAATAGTTATTCTATTTTCCACCTCAACCCATACCAACGATGAAGAAATCTTTCCTCCTATTAGCTCTAATGATTCCCATGTTTAGCTCTTTTGGTCAGAATACAGCCATGCCAAGCATCGACGAGGTCTTTGCGGCCTGGGACCAACCCAATACTCCCGGGGCGGCCCTTGGGGTTTTCAAAGACGGCAAAATCATGTACGCCAAAGGCTATGGGCTCGCCAATATGGAATACGATATTCCCAACGCGGCCACTTCCGTTTTTCGGATTGGCTCTACCTCCAAGCAGTTTACCGCCGCCTGTATTGTCTTGTTAGCGGAGCAAGGGAAGCTAAGTTTGGAGGACAAGCTGCATGATTTCTTCCCCGACTTCCCGGATTATGCCAAACAAATAACGGTGCAGCATCTCCTTAATCATACCAGTGGTATCCGCGATTATTTGATGCTGGCTTATCTGAAAGGCTTGCGAAACGATGATTTCTACACCGACGAGGAACTCATGCAATGGTTGGTCAATCAGACCGACCTGAACTTCGTACCCGG
>JBCDIO010000504.1:0-3892 GCA_038748815.1 Bacteroidota bacterium | reverse complement strand
TTTTCTGGTTTTCAAATTACCAATACTTTAGTGTGCGGGGGTGCTTAATAGGGGGGTACTCATCAATGGATAGATTGCCCATCGTTCGGAAATTAAAAGGTTGATTCTGTGGCAATCGAACCGAGTACTCCGAGACTCCAATACTCAAGTTTTGCAAAGGATGGTCCCAAATGCCCCCTGAGTTTGGGACGAAAAGCCTATCGAGAGCGCAAGATGCTCAAATTAACGGAAAAAGAAAAGTGTAAAAAAATCATCGTCACTATCTTATACATATTGTGCTTGTCCATAATTTGCTTAAATAATCTGTGTTTCGTCTAAAAGGAGCTACTTTTCTGCCTTTTTGTCCTTGGTTTATAAGCAAATGAGGGATGAATAGACAAACCAGGGTAGCTCCGTTAATCAGATTCTTTTTTTGTTAGATGCTGAAATGAATTTTTTCATTCGAGTATTGAAGAAAGATTTAACATGCCCCTTGAATTTTTACCCTTCGGAGGCGGACTACACAAAAAATGTATCTTAGCATCGGTTAGACTAATCCACTGGATTAAATACAGGGTCTCTCCATATATCACTCCAAACTACTACTAGTTAATCTACTGACCCCATTCTACAATCCATACACCTATGAGTAATCAACCCTTAGATAGCTCTGTGCCCGTTCGGTCGGGTGAAGAATTACCCATCGAAGCCTTAGCCTCTTTTCTAAAAAGCCAGCGCGCTGACTTACGTGGTACCTTAACGGTAGAGCAATTTCCTGGAGGCTTTTCTAATCTGACGTACTTGTTAAAAATGGGGGATCAGGAGTTGGTGTTGCGCAGACCGCCCTTCGGAGCGGCTATCAAAACGGCGCATGACATGGAACGAGAGTATCGAGTCTTATCCGCACTACAGCCGCATTTTCCGAAAATTCCCGAACCACTGGTACATTGTGATGATCCGACCATTATCGGAGCTCCTTTCTATGTGATGACCCGCGTACGAGGAGTCATTCTCAGGAATCGCTTGCCCAAAGGAATGACGATTGAACCAGCTACCTTTCGCGGACTCTCTGAAGCCTCCATCGCCTGTCTCGCAGACCTCCATAGTGTAGATCTTGCAACAAGCGGATTAATCCAAATGGGGAAACCAGAGGGTTATGTAGAACGGCAGGTGCGGGGATGGACTAAACGCTACCAAGCCGCACGAACGGAAGATGCACCCAGTCTAAAAATTGTTTCGGATTGGCTGGCGGCAAATATGCCTTCTACGCAGCGAGCCTGCTTCATCCATAATGATTTCAAGTACGATAATTTGGTGCTAAACCCGGATCAAATTACGGATGTGTTGGCAGTGCTAGATTGGGAAATGGCTACCGTCGGTGATCCCTTAATGGACCTGGGTACATCCCTCGCCTACTGGGGGGAGCTAAAGGATCCCGATGCCCTCAAACCATTCAGTTTGACTTGGATGCCCGGAAATATGAATCGGCAGGAGGTGGTAGAGCATTATGTTAAACTTAGAGGTGGGGTAGAACCTGGAGAACTCCTATACTATTATGTCTTTGGCGTCTACAAGATTGCGGGGATTGCTCAGCAGATTTACCATCGATTCCGGGCTGGATATACTAAGGATCCCCGTTTTGGGGCTTTGATTTATGCGGTTAAAGCGTGCGAATTAATGGCCACTAAAGCCTTGGAAAAAGACCGAATTAGCCAACTTTTCTAGCTGTTTGAAGATCTCCGCATTGGAGCTTTGTTGAGCAAAAGGCTATCCACCATATTAAAGATAGACTGCTTCCAATCGATAATGGGAACCTGAAAGAATGTACCTCGGTTACTCGGATGGGATGAAGTGTTAAGCTCTGTATAGCCAACAATCATGGCCCAAGCCGTCAAATATAATAGTTGAGGTGGATTTGGATTGGTAATACTTCCGTCTTCTTGTCCTCTTTGAATTTCCTGGACGACAATATTGAGCGGAAGATTGTGTATTTCTTGCACTTTTTGAAAGAAGTCACTTTCTCGTAGAGCCGGGGTCAATCGTTCGGAGTGTCGGCTAGAACGTACTAAGGATAAATAGTTCATTAAAAGCTCAAAATAGTGCCGGTGTTGTTCGGAATAATCAAGGTATATCTTGAAGAGATTTCGAACCGAAGCGAGCCCGTTTTCTTTGGTGTAATTAGTGGCTCCTTGCTTATATTGTTGGATCAATAATTCGAATGCTCGATGGGTAATAGCCATATACAGGTTCTCTTTACTCTTAAAGTAAAAATAAACGGAACCCTTGCTAATACCAGCTTCCTTTGCAATGTCTTCCATCTTAGCATTTGGAAAACCAACTTGCGCAAAAACCATTTCGGCTGCGTTCAAAATCTTCGTCTCTTTTTGCTGTCTTTTGGATTGCTCCATGCACGTTAGGCTTCTGAATCGTTGTTGTTGTAGAGTACCATCTGCAGGAATGGTATCCTATTTCGTTCGAAATACCGACTAATGAGTCGGCACCTGCTATTCATTGCGTGCTCACCGCACGATCTATTGCCTTAGGATGGTCCATTCCTAAAGGATGCAATAGTTAGATGGGTGGCTACCATAGCGGAGCTAAGGTATATCTGTTTTCGTTGGTCTTATTCGGAAATCTGTAAGAAGAGTAGCCGGGGAGTAGGGTCGAAGTTAAGGGAAATAATTATTTTGACCCAAGTTCAAGTTTACACTTTTCTATCACTTTTTGCTAGATCGACGATATCTGCTTGCAATTACTAATATACAAATAGCCGAATCCATGCAAACTCTCTTTACTACTAATCGAGTTGAATCGCTTTACGAACCGATGAAAGCTCTTTTGGAAAAACACATCTGGCCACACGAAATGGGTTGGCTGAAACAAGGCTTTGGTACCGCAGCCCGACAAATTCGCGATCTCAGGCCAGCGGTAAAGGCCACAGGAGGTTGGAATCTATATTTGCCAGAGACTCTTGGCGGACCAGGCTTGAGTCTAGTGGAAGTAGGGATGTTGAGTGAGTTGCTTGGCCGGAGTCCCTTTGGTCATTATACCTTCAATTGCCAAGCACCGGATGCTGGAAATATAGAGTTGCTCATGCATTATGCCGATGATGAGATCAGAGCGCGTTTTCTAGAGCCCCTAGTTGCAGGAGATATTCGGTCCTGCTTTTCTATGACTGAACCAGATTTCGCGGGTTCTAATCCAGTCCGGATGGGCACCGTGGCCGTTCGGGATGGGGGAGATTACGTAATCAATGGTCACAAGTGGTTTACGACCGCGGCGGATGGTGCCGCCTTTGCGATCGTGATGGCGATAACTGCTCCGGAAGCTGAAAATCCGTACACTCGGGCTAGTATGTTCGTGGTACCGAGCGATACTCCTGGGTTCAACTTGGTAAGAAATATCCCAATCATGGGACACCCCGGAGAAGACTGGCTATCGCACGCGGAGATTCGGTATGAGAATGTCCGGATCCCAGCGCGGTTTATGATTGGCCCCGAGGGGGCGGGTTTCCGTTTGGCACAAGAGCGTCTAGGGCCCGGTAGAATCCACCATTGTATGCGTTGGATCGGGATCGCCGAGCGGTCGTTTGAGATGATGTGCCAACGAGCCGCAAGCCGTGAGTTAAAAGCGGGTAAAGTTCTCGGGCAGCAGCAAATGGTTCAGCAATGGATTGCTGAGAGCCGGGCAGAAATTGATGCGGCCCGCTTATTGGTTTTACACGCCGCTCGTCAAATGGATGAGCTAGGGGCGAAAGCTGCCCGTAATTCTATTAGTGCCATCAAGTTCTTCACCTCAAAAGTGATGAATGATGTGGTAGATCGAGCACTGCAAGTCCACGGAGCACTCGGAATTACCGACGACACTATTCTATCTTTCTTTTATCGGGAAGAACGAGGTGCCCGGATCTACG
>JBCDIO010000503.1:0-3893 GCA_038748815.1 Bacteroidota bacterium | reverse complement strand
CCGGGGCCGAAGCAACGATTTTCAAGGAGAAAAGCCATTGCTCCAAAATCAAGGACACCGACAGGCTTATATCGCCTATCAGAAAGGAACCTTGGTCTACAATCTCCTGGCGGATTACTTAGGAGAGGATGTTTTTCACGGTGCCTTGAAACAGTTTATGAGCGACTACCGTCTTTCGGGGCCACCCTACCCCACGGTGCTGACTATGAGAGAATATATAGCTGCCGTAACCCCGGATTCTCTGGACTATTTACTAATCGATTGGCTAGATGAAATCACCTTCTACGAAAACCAAATTGCCGAAGTAAACTTCGAAGAAACCGGAAAATATCAATATGAAGTAACCGCTCAACTGCTAGTCCAGAAATACCGAAGCGATCAGACCGGTAAACCGCAGTATCAGGCAAAGGGTAAAAGCCTTCAAGCGATGCATCCAATGACTGGTGAAAGCTTGGAATCGCTCCCTTTACGAGACTATGTGGAGGTAGTCGTCTACGGACAAACCGCGGATGAGCAAGAGATTGAATTGACACGCAGAATGCTGCGCTTCAACGAGATCTTGCAAGAAGTCCGGCTCACTCTAGATCAGCTACCGACTCGCATTGCGATTGATCCAGACTACAAACTACTAGATCAAAAGCCCGAAAATAATAGTTTTGATGTACAGGATGCAAGGCCCCAGTAGGCGTATGAGAAAAAGGGAAAAATCGGGCCCACATCCTTACCTGAACATTGGATCAGATGGTCAGACCAGCTATTTTGAGAGTGCTTATACGTCTACGACCCCGAGTGCTCGGGGTCGTAGACGTAAATAGTCAGCAAAAAGGCCTACGGAAACCGGCGCTTAAACGAGACAATCCGCTGGTAAGAAGCGTCTAATCGCTCGGGAGTGATGCGACCAGATTCGAGTAAGAGCTCAAAGACCCGGTATACCTCATCGATGGTTTGCTCGTCGACCCCAGCGATATTATTGGAGAAGATCAGCACATCCACACCAGAGTTTACCGCCAGATCGATGGCTTCTTCCCAGCCGTATTGTTCGGAAATAGCTTTCATCTGCATATCATCCGAAAAGATAAGACCGCCAAAACCCAAATCGCCACGCAGAATTTCACCATTCACCTTCTTAGATAAGGTCGCTGGCAGACTATCCGGATTCAATTGGTAATTGATAATATGAGCTGTCATGACTGCATCACAATAACCCGAGTCTATGATCGAGCGAAAGGGCTGGATCTCTTCTGGCCCCCAGTACTGCGTTACATCGGCCATCCCTTCGTGGGTATCCGCATGGGAGCTACCGTGACCGGGGAAGTGCTTAATGACCGTTTGCACGCCAAAATCATGGTGCCCTTTAATCGTTTGCAGAGCGTGTTGAACCACCACCTCCGGCTCACCGGAATAACAGCGGCCATATTTCGCAATAATTGGATTATTAGGATTCTTACACAAGTCCACCACAGGGGCAAAATTGACATTGATCCCCAGACTTTGAAGCGTCTTGGCCGTCCGACGGCCGTGCTCGTAAGTGAGTTCCAGATCATTTCGTTCCCCCAAAAAGGAAGCCGTGACAGAAGCCGGAAAGCCGTATTTCTCTTTTAAGCGATTCACTTTTCCCCCTTCTTGATCGATGGCTACAATAATCGGAAGCTTCGTATGGGCCGATTGAAAAGTCTCAATCATCGTTCGAAGATTTTCCTCGGACTGCGTTTTCGTGAGGTTCTTTTCGAATACCAAAATACCCCCTACCCGATCTCGCTGGATCGACGATAACAAATCCGGGTCCTCATCGGCGTGTTGGCCACGAACCCCAACCAGAATCATCTGCGCAATCTGATGCTGCCAAAGTTCGACACCGGTAAGTAAAGGATCAAACCGTAGTGAAGTCTCCTTGATGCCTAATTGATCTCGGGGATCGACCGTAAAGCTGGCCGCGTAAGGGAGTGCCAAAAAGCCAGTAGTATCCATCGAAACTTGGTAAATACTATCTTGCCAAAGAACCTCAACTCCTTGTTGAAAGTTGCCCGTTTGGATCCAGGTAAAGGCTACAGAATCTGGGTAACTCACCACCGCTAGCTGGGGTTCGATGTATACCGAATCGGCTTCCGAACAGGCTACTAAGGAATTCAGGAGAAAAGCAAAAAAGAGAAATGGGACGTAAGCTTTCATGTATTCGCGTTTGTGCTTGCTAAAGGTAAGCCAAGGGAACGCGAAAATCAAAAGTAGGGTGATTGGCACAGCCAATCACCCATTTACCACGTAAAAGGAGAGATGGAAATAAGGATTCTTAATTTCTTAGCTAATTATTTTGCCGGTTGGTCGATCATGTAATGGGCAGGATCCACTGCTTTACCGTTTATTCGTACCTCGTAATGCAGGTGCGGAGCTGTACTAAAACCGGTGTTTCCAGTTTCGGCAATTTTCTGACCCATTTTCACCGCCTTGCCCGGTTTAACCAAGATTTCGGACAAGTGGTAATAGGTGGTCGAGTATATACTATCGTGTTCGATAAGCACATAATTGCCTTTCTTCTCGTGGAAGCCCGCCTCTAGTACCGTTCCACTTTCGGTAGCATACACCGGTGTCCCGACGGGGGCTTTGATGTCAATGCCCGTGTGCATCCGCTTTTTTTGCTGAAACATTCGGTAACCAAATCCGGAACTAACGGCGTGTTGATCCGCAGCAATGGGCCATAGGCTGGGTGGGTCGATAGTCACCAGTTCTGGTTCGGTGGGAAACGTAAAGATCGAGGCGAAGGTCAGTAATAAGGCACATAAGGAAGCCATTAGAATGCTGTTTTGATGATGAATAAAAAAGGTTTGTCGATTCATTCCTTTTAGATCCATCTCTCGAATTTGGGTAATGGCATCCCGCTCGGCTTCTCCCAAAGAAGAGCCTCCTTCCAGGGCTTCTTCGATGCTGCACAGAAAGTGATCGTGTAATTCAGCACGAAGCTCCGGATGGCGTAATCCTTCCTGCCGCAGCAATTGATCCAACCGGTCGATCAGAGGACTGGGTAGATTCATGTAGAAGGATTTAGCAGGTTCTGTAAATGCCCAGAGAAGTTAATAAGGCGCTTGATCTGTTGATCCACTTCCGATACACTCGCCGGTTGAATCGAGTAATACTTCCGTACCCGGCCGTTTACCTTTTCTTTGGTGGCCAGAATGAAGCCTTTCTTCTCTAGTTTGTGCAGCGCCGGATAAATGGCTCCTTCCGTTAGCTGGATTGCATCGTCGGTCAACTGCTTTGTTTTCTGGCAGATTTCGTATCCATACATCCGACCGTGCTCTTTCAGTAAGGCCAGAATAATGGTACTCAAGGTACCGCTCAGAAATTCCTTATTCCCTTTCATAGAACAATGATACAATCAAAATTGATAATACCTAAATTATTTATGCATAATTTTCTTAGGTATCTACTTTTTAACCTTCTTCAGAGTAAAAGCTCGAAGGAAGGCTAGCACTTTAGGGGCCGGCATTTCGCAGGGTTTGAGTTGTCCCCCCTGACTGGTTTGGTAGAAATTGAAGCTGATGAAGTCGGTCCCACCTAGCTCTTGGGCAAATACTTTGACACTCTTTCCGTTATTGAAATTCTGGCGCTGGAGACCGTAGGTACGACCGTCGTATTGGACAGTAGTGTACCCAAGAGGAACGCGTTGGACGAGGTCGATAAGTGACATGAGAAGGATTTTAGGTAGGTGATCAAAAAAGCTAAAAATTTTCAGTTCATTGAACGAATTAACGTTAATTCGTTCAATGAACTGAACGTATTTACGTAAATTAGTTCAATTACAAAGTCATCAAGCCTTGGAAAATGAATAACGCTTTGATACCGCGACTCATTGAACAACAGATTATCGATTACTTAAGACCCAATAAAGTAGTTGTCAT
>JBCDIO010000502.1:0-3902 GCA_038748815.1 Bacteroidota bacterium | reverse complement strand
TTTGACAGGGTCTTTTTGCCCAGCTCATCGTTACGTACTCACCTTCGTAGCTATGGCTACGATGCTCCGCCGCGCCTTGATCTGCACAAAAATCTCCTCGGCCAAAATATTCATTTACTTAGGTCACAAAGTATTTAATACTTTGTAACCTAAATTTCTAAACATTTTGACAGGGTCTTTTTGCCCAGCTCATCGTTACGTACTCACCTTCGTAGCTATGGCTACGATGCTCCGCCGCGCCTTGATCTGAACAAAAATTTCCTCGGTCAAAATATTTATTTACTTAGTTCACAAAGTATTTAACGCTTCACTTCTTAAAGATGCTAAATCAGCACCCAAAAGATGGACCAAATAGCACAAAGGAAGAAGATAAAAAGCTTTTCTCAGACTTACTGGGGTGTATTTTCTAAATCCCGTTGATTTTAAAACGAAGAAGTTAGAGAAATAGTTTGTAAACAATTAGCCAGTCCTGTATGCCAATGAGGAATTGAAAGATCAAAACGCTGCTTAATCTTGGCTTTGTTTAACACGCTGTAGGTAGGACGTTGGGCCGGAGTAGGATACTCGGCCGAGGTGATCGGAAATACTTGACAATCAAGCTCTGCGAGTGCGAAAATAGCGATGGCAAAATCGAACCAACTGGTAACCCCTTCATTACTGTAATGGTAGATTCCGGACCATTCTTCCGGGGCCCCTTGTAAGACTGGAGATTGAATGATATCCAGAATGGCCTGGGCTAAATGTGGGGCATACGTCGGAGTACCGACTTGGTCAAACACGACCCGAAGACTCTCCCTTTCTTGTCCCAGGCGCAGCATCGTATGAACGAAGTTCTTTCCAATGGGCGCATATACCCAAGAGGTCCGTAGAATGATGGTCTTCGGGTTATTAGCTAATGCCACATGGTCTCCGAGTAATTTTGTCTGAGCGTATACGCCTTGTGGCTGGGTGGGGTCGCTCTCTAGAAGTGGTCGATCTACTCCATTGTGGTACACATAATCGGTAGATAGGTGAATCAGGGTAGCGTTTTGTTGTGCGCACTGAGTAGCAATTTCGGCAGCAGCTCTGTGGTTAATCTTATCCGATAATTCGCTTTCCTGTTCCGCCTTGTCAACGGCGGTGTAGGCAGCACAGCTAATGAAGTGGGTGTACTGGTTCGCGGCAAAGTGTGCCACAATATTGGCTGTATCGCTTAGGTCCATCTCTTCCCGATCCAAAAAGGTCCAAGTTACCTCTGGGAATTGCTTAGATAGCTCTTGGATAGCATTACCTACCTGGCCATTGACACCCGTCACACCGATCCGAAATGAAGCATTCATATTTACGACTTATTTAGTAGCCAGAGGGGTGCTGGCGTAGACTTTATGATCACCTAATAAAGGTTGTGCCTGATCTTTGGTAGACAAAATGAGCTGGTTGGGATCCAGAGGCCAGTCGATATTGATTTGGGGATCATCGTAACGAACACCAGCTTCTGCTTCAGGGTGATAATAATTATCACATTTGTAAAAGAAGACCGCTGTTTCACTGAGCACCAGGTACCCATGCGCGAATCCTTTGGGTACAAAGAGCTGGCGCTTATTTTCTGCGCTCAAAACCGCACTTACATGCTGGCCGAAGGTGGGTGACCCTTCCCGAATATCTACGGCTACATCTAAGACTTCGCCTTCTAATACCCGCACTAGTTTGGCTTGGCCAAAGGGTGGAAGCTGGTAGTGTAAACCACGTAATACGCCCCGAGATGAAAGGGCTTGATTGTCTTGAACAAAGTTGTTGGTAATACCGGCTTCGAGCAGGATGCGCCGGTTGTAGCTCTCAAAGAAATAGCCGCGCTCGTCTTCCCATACCTTGGGTTCAAAAAGCTTTACGTCGGGAATCGCAGTTGGAATGAAGGGCATGTTACTTGAGTTTTTTTCAAATTACGGGCTTTGCTTACCTCCATGAGGTAATCTGTCTGACCAAGCCACGCTTTATCTGGTAAGGCCCCTATCAATTTCGCGAGCTCCAGCGTACTGGATTATTTTTTCCGGAAAAAGATACCGATTGGGGTACCCGTAAAGTTAAAGTGTTTTCGAAGGGTGTTCTCCAAAAAGTTCCGGTAATTTTCCCGCATATGCTTTGGGTAATTACAAAAGAAGGCAAAGGCCGGGTAGTAGGTTGGCAATTGCGTGATATACTTGATCTTAATGTATTTACCCCGATGAGCTGGTGGTGGATTACGCTCGATGGCCGCTTGGAGTAGATCGTTGAGTTGCGAGGTCTTAATTTTTCGTTGCCGGTTTTCGTATACCTCTAAAGCTAGTTCTACTGCTTTGAAAATCCGTTGCTTCTCGAGAGCAGAAACAAAAATGATTGGAACGTCGTTAAAGGGAGCAATCCGGTCTCGAATCTCCCGCTCCATATCCCGGGCGGTATTGGTTTCTTTGTCGACTAAATCCCATTTATTAACCAGAATAACGATCCCTTTATTCCGGCGTTGAGCGATGCGGAAGATGCTCATATCCTGGGCTTCCACCCCAGTTTGTGCATCGATCATGAGAATACAGACATCGGCTTCTTCCATGGCCTTAATAGCTCGCATGACGGAGTAGAACTCGAGATCTTCGTGGACTTTCGATTTCTTCCGCATACCGGCCGTATCAATCAGGTAGAACTCCTTACCGAACTTGGTATACTTGGTATGGATAGAATCGCGGGTTGTGCCAGCGATGTCGGTGACAATATTTCGATCTTCTCCCAGGAGGGCGTTGGTCAAAGAAGACTTCCCTACATTGGGCTGTCCCATGATGGCCAATTTGGGTAGCTCCGTCTGTAATTCCGGATCCTCATCAATGCTCTCTACAGCGATATCAAGTAGCTCTCCCGAGCCGCTACCGGTTAGGGAAGAAAGAAAGATCGTATTCTCAAAACCTAAAGACCAGAATTCGTTGGCTTCCATTAGGCGAGCGTGATTATCCACTTTGTTGACGGCCAGAATCACTTCTTTATCCGTCTTACGAAGCATATTGGCCACCTCTTCGTCTAAGTCGGTTACCCCTGTAGTTACATCGACCATGAATACAATGACCGTGGCTTCTTCGATGGCAATACGCACCTGTGAGCGGATGGCCGCCTCGAAGACATCCTCCGAGCCGTGGACGAATCCACCGGTGTCAACTACGGTGAAGGACTTACCATTCCAGTAAGAATTACCGTACTGTCGGTCTCTCGTGACGCCGCTGGTGTCATCAATGATCGCTTGCCGTTCTCCAATCAACCGATTGTAGAGGGTTGATTTACCAACGTTGGGCCGCCCTACAATCGCTAATATATTTCCCATGCCTTGATTTACTCTGTAAAAATGGACCGCAAAATTACGGTTATTTTGGGACAATACAAGCCCCCGTTTTAATGGACCCCGAAGACCTTAGGAGGTGTACCCAAAATGTTTGAGCATCCGTTCATCGTCTCGCCAGTTCTCGCGAATTTTAACGTGTAATTCTAAGAAAACATTGGTGTCCAGAAAGGTCTGGATGGCCTTCCGAGATTCGGTTCCCAATTTCTTGATAGCTTCCCCTTTACGCCCAATGATAATGGGCTTTTGGGTTTTTCGCGCCACGTAGATCGTAGCACCAATTCGAGTAATGGGGGCTCCCTCCCGGTTGGTACCTTCTTTGAAATAATCGACAATGATCTCCACGGAATAAGGAATCTCCTGGTGGTATTGCTCCAGAATTTTTTCCCGAATAATCTCACTGACAAAGAATCGCTCCGGGCGATCAGTCAATTGATCTTTCGGATAATAGGTCGGCCCTTCCGGCAAGGCTGACTGAATGGCTTCCAACAGTTCCTGGGTGTTGGTATGGTGTAGTGCTGCAATGGGGATAATCTTGGCATTGGGCAGGAGCTTGGCCCATGCTGCC
>JBCDIO010000501.1:0-3902 GCA_038748815.1 Bacteroidota bacterium | reverse complement strand
TCCGGAAGAAAACCACTTTTACAACTTCCAGATATGGGCGGTGACACCACAGTTAGCTATTCTGGCCGCCGAAGAGATTCTGCTAAACATCCAAGATTTTCAGAATTTATTTTGGAATAATCATATACCCAAGACCCCCGAAGTTTACCTCCGATCTGGTTATTACAGAGACGGTAAACTACATATGGTATTGGTCAACTCAGAAGGTGCTGAATCAGTGAGAATTTACGGATCTCAAGTACTAACAGAGACGGATGAGCGAACGGGTTTTGACCGCATCATTCCACTCAACCCAGAAGAATATTTGGTCGTATTAGAGCTAAGTACAGACTTACAATTTGACTTTCAGCTAACGATACAAAATCCGGACGATGACCAGCGAGACGACATCTATTTAGCCGATGGGTCGTGGGGGCTCATCAACACCCAACCCTTAACCCTAACTCAAGAGAAGGCTAGTTATCAGCTAGAAGAAAATTCCTTATTCGACGGGCAAATACTGGAACGAGGTTTTCGGGTCCAAGGGACAACATCGGAGAATGTCACGGTATTCCGCATGCTTGAGCCGTTTCAGCAGGTCCAAGATATGAGCGATTACGAAACGCTTTCCTTTGAGGCTCGGGGCGCTGGTAAGGTTGAGGTCGTTCTTTTAAAAGACGGAATCCATCAATTAGATCAGCAATATAGAACCGTCGTAGAGTTGAATCCTGCGGGACAAACATACCATCTGCCTTGGGCCCAGTTTACGGGTCTGGATCGAGACTCTTCTTTTGTTACGGATATCAAAGGAATTCTTTTTCAAGTACCCGCTTGTGCTGGGCACGAGCACTTTTTTGAATTAGAAGTATGGAACCTGGGCTTTGGGCTTTTTGCCGAAGAGGTAGAAGCTTACCAGAGGGATGAAACGGATGTCTTCATTTTCCCAAATCCAACGTCAACTACTTCTCAATTAGAATTTGAACTACCAGAAACGGGTTTCACCCGGATTGAGGTTTTCGATCATACAGGACGACTATTCTGGTCGACCGAGATAGAGTTGGAGCGCGGTATTCATCGCATTTGCCTGCCTTATTTAGAGCTAGAGGCTACCTTCCACTTAGTGAGAGTACAAGGAGCCGGAGGCTTGGATGAAACTAAGCGTTGGCTCCGCATTAATAATCGATGAAATCATAACTGCAAATCAGCATAATCCAGGTTAAGAGGGATGTTAACTTGGTTTTTTGCGGGCCAGAAATTCGTTTCTGGTCCGCCTTTTTTTGGCTAAGAATCTAGGGGATCTCCAACTGTTAAAGTTGATCATTTTACCTTTTTTTCTTACCACAGCTGATCTAGCGTATTTTACCTCTATCCCGGGAATAGAATGTACCTTATAGGTCTACGCCCCGAGTACTCGGGGTGAGGTCTCGTAGACGTAAGAGAAAGAGGGGCCCCATACAAAGAGGCTGCTTCACCGAAATGAAACAGCCCATCAATCTTACTGTCATCCTAAGTTTATCGTTAATGAATGACCAATTTATGGGTCCATTGTTTTTGGCTCGATGTAATCTCCAACCAATAAGTACCAGCGGGAAAAGAACCTAAATCTAAGCGAGACGATGCTGGTACAACATCAGCAAGTACTTGCTGCCCAATCGCATTGAATAAACGGAATGTACCTTCGCTAAATAAACTATTATCCTTATTGCGAATTTCAACCCAGTCAGTCGTTGGATTAGGAAACAGAAAAGGAGCTGAAGATTCCTTCTTCCGTTCTAAGACAACCAATGGCGAATACGTAAACGAACCATCTAGATCAACCATTCGTAAGCGATAGTACGCTAGCTGGGGAGGGTCTTCATCTAGCCAGCTGTAGGTAAGGATTGAATGGCTATTTCCAGCAGCGGAAATATTGGTAAGTACCCTCCAATTACTATGTCCATCTAAACTACGCTGTAGTTCAAAAAAATCCGTATTTACCTCCTGAGCCGTCACCCAGGATAATTGATTTCCTACAGGACGTAATTCGCCTTGAAAAAGCAAAAGATCCAATGGTACAGCTGATGGTGCGCCCCCCATTGTCCAAATCGCTTTGGGGTTAACGCCTTCTATTTCGAGCCAGTTTTCAAGCGTATTCTGGCCATCTTCTAATAGTGCGCTAAAGCTCAATCCTTGGTCCAGACTTCGCCAGAGATCAAGCTCGGATTCGGGAACTCCATTCAGTTCTTGGTCTCTGTAAAACAGGCGAAGAGTTGCAACCGAAGACTGATTGGTAGGCCGCACATCGTAGTATCGAAAAACACCAGAGCTGCCCGATGCAAGGCTCTGAGCTACATGCCCACGGCGAATGGTAGTCACCCCCAAATTATCCGAACTACTTATCGTAGAACCCAGGTTACCAGGGTTAACACTGATAGGATTATTCAGAACTTCTGTTTTTACTACCTCTCCACCAAATTGGCCCGTTAGATAACTTACCTCACTTTCATTCTCCAAAATACCTTCGAGAAATAAGGTAGAAAGATTGAGTTCCCAGATTCCACTGTTAAACGTAAGCCGATCGTAAATGGTCAAATCGGCATACTGAAATAAGGACGTTGAGCCAATATCGAGGATGATCTTATAGAACTCCATATTTCCGCTTCCGTCTATCTCTACATCGTAGATACTCCCAGAATAGTGTAGGATGCTCTGATCGGGCTCTATCATTCCATCAAAATAGGTATTCATATCCGAGAAATGCAGCACCGGATCATCAACACAGACCAAATTCGCTCCATTTAGTAGCGTAAATTTCCCCTGTGCTATCAAGCTGCATACAGAAAAACAAAAAGCGAATAAAAAACAGGAAACACGCATGGGCTTACTCATTTTCCAAGGTTTCGATACGAGCCTCCAGAGCCTCGATTTTTTGTAGTAACTGATCGATCAGATCTTGTTGTTCTTGTACTGCTTTCACCAAAGGCACCGTAAATGTCGCATAGCGTAAGCCATAAAAACCATCCGATTCTTCCTCGGGACGGTCTACACCACTGAAAGAATACCCCAGATCTTGAGCCGTTTGTTCTACTTCTTGGGCGATGAATCCAGTTTGGCGAATGGTTTCTTTTTCTGGGTTGTAGTAGGTTTCTTCTTGCCCCATTTCTCGCCGCAATTCTGGAATGTTTAGCTGGTAGGTTACAGGGCGTAAGGCCATGACGAAATCAAGCCCCGGTACATTTTCTTCCACCTGGTGTTTGAAACGACCATCCGAAAAATTGGTCCAATCTTCGAAGCCCCCAATGGAACTTACATTGGTGTCTCCAACGCGCACACTGTTATTTGAGAATGCCACGGTGTTAGCACCAAGGAGGGTAACGTTATCCAGCGTACCTATACTGGTGTTCGCATCGACACCTACGGCCGTATTATAGGTTCCAGCGTTTAGGTTAATCAAGGCTCTTGATCCTACTGAGGTATTCGAATGAGAGGAGCCGCCAAATGCCGCCAGGCTACTTAATCCAATCGCTACATTGTCATAGCCACTGGTATTTCCTCCCAAGGCGTATCCACCGACGGCTACATTGTGATAACCGGAGATATTCTGTTCCATAGCCGTATGTCCTATGGCGATGTTATACGCACCCGTACCCACATTTAAAGCCCGGTAGCCCATACTCACAGATAGGAAACCTCCGCCAGCCAGCGTACCGATGGCTACGCTCTCAAAATCCGCGGATGCAAAATACCCAGAAGCAACACCAAAGTCTGAGGCACCAGAAGAACCTCCAATAGCAACAGAAAAGTCATTAACTACTGATCCAGCACCTACACCTACACTCCCTTCGGCGGCAGTATTTGCGGAAGTACTACTACCAATAATTACATTGCTACCCGGCCCTGAACTAATATTGCTGCCTGCATTTTTCCCGATATAAATCCCCGAG
>JBCDIO010000500.1:0-3903 GCA_038748815.1 Bacteroidota bacterium | reverse complement strand
TGAGAACCTAAGCCTCCAATTACTTCATAGGTCAAAACCGACTTTTTGGCATTTTTTGCCCGTCGGCTCAACGTGTCGTAGGCTTTTGCCACATTCCGAGTGGTATCTTTGGTAAGAAAGTGGGTCAATGTTCCTTCAATCGGTTCGGGTCGAATAGAGGTGACCGCCCAATAGGTCTTTTCGATCTCCCGGTCGCGGAATAGCTTATTCATCCGTTCGAGGGCTTTACTCGTTCGAGCAAAAACCACTACCCCACTTACCGGACGATCAATCCGGTGAATTACACCCAAGAATACCGCGCCCGGTTTTTGGTAGCGATCTTTGATATATCGTTTTACCCACTCTGCCAAGGGTAGATCGCCAGTTTCATCTCCTTGCACCAACCATCCGGCTGGTTTATTCACAGCAATCAAGTGGTTATCCTCGTATAAAATCTGTAGTGACATGGTCCAAAGTATTCTGTTAGCTTAGCTAAACAATTGGGAAAATACACAATCCCCCTTAAATACTTTGTGAACTAAGTAAGTGAATATTTTGACCGAGGCGATTTTGGTTCAGATCAAGGCGCGACGGAGCCTCGTAGCCATAGCTATGAAGGCGAGTACGTAACGATGAGCTGGGCAAAAAGAACCCGTCAAAATGGGTAGAAATTTAGTTTACAAAGTATTAAACTTGCGGGTGGCCTAGTTTGTCTTTTTACAAGAAACGAAGCCACCATTAAAAAAGGTCGCAAAAATATGAAAATTAGTCTTGGTTTTTCACCCTGCCCCAATGATACCTTCATTTTCGATGCCTTGGTCCACCAGCGTATTGATACCGAAGGGCTGGAGTTCAGTCCCGTTTTAGCCGACGTAGAAGCCTTAAATAAAATGGCTTTTGCCGGAGAACTGGCGGTAACGAAACTCAGTTACCATGCCTTGGGGCACGTCCTGGATAATTACGCACTATTGGAGGCAGGCTCGGCCCTCGGTCGAAACTGCGGGCCCTTACTAATCGCAAAGCGTGCACTTTCACAAGAAGAGGTAAACCAAGCTAAAATTGCCATCCCCGGTGAGTACACCACCGCTAACTTTTTACTAAGTCTAGCTTACCCGAAGGCCCAAAACAAAGAAACTCTTCTATTCTCCGAAATTGAAGAAGCTGTTTTAAGCGGGCAAGTCGATGCGGGCCTGATTATTCATGAAAACCGCTTCACCTACCAAGACAAAGGATTGATTAAAGTAATGGACTGTGGAGAGTACTGGGAGTCTAATTTTGGACACCCTATTCCGCTGGGTGGGATTGCCGTTCGCCGCGATCTTCCTAATGAAGTACAACAATCGATTAATCGCGTTTTACAGAAGAGTGTGGCTTATGCTTTTGCACATCCTAAGGCTTCTCGCACCTATGTGCAAGAACACGCCCAAGAGATGGAACCCGAGGTTCAACAAAAGCATATTGACCTCTATGTAAACGACTTCAGTAAAGCCTTAGGAACGGAAGGAAGATCCGCCATTTCGGCCCTTTATCAAGTGGCCCAAGATCGGGGAGTATTAAAAGACGCTGGACTCCCTATTTTCGCCCCTTTCTGACCATTATTAGACGCCCCTGGTTTACGCTAGGTAATGGCAATTTTTTTTAGCTTTGCCTCGGCTTAGAAGCTCCTCACCTAATCGAGTTTTTTAAGCTATATCCAGTTACCTAACAAATAAAACCGTTCGCTATGATCATTGGCGTACCTAAGGAAATTAAAAATAACGAAAACCGGGTGGCTTTAACACCCGCTGGTGCCATGGAATTAACACGGAATGGGCACGAGGTGTATATTCAGTCAACCGCCGGCGAAGGCAGTGGGTTTAGTGACCAAGAATACAAATCGGCCGGTGCCAACATTCTTCCTACCATCGAGGCTACCTACGACATCGCCGAGATGATCATGAAGGTAAAAGAACCCATCGAGGCAGAATATGCACTGATCAAGGAAGACCAATTGGTTTTCACGTATTTCCACTTTGCCTCTTATGAACCACTTACCAAGGCCATGATTGCCAGCAAGTCCGTTTGCTTGGCTTACGAAACCGTAGAGCTACCGGATCGCTCTTTACCTCTACTTATTCCTATGTCAGAAGTAGCCGGTCGCATGGCCGTGCAGGAAGGTGCTAAATATCTGGAGAAACCGGTCAAAGGTCGGGGTGTTCTGCTAGGAGGCGTACCTGGTGTTCCTCCGGGAAAAGTGCTTGTACTTGGTGGTGGAATTGTAGGTACACAGTCTGCGAAAATGGCGGCTGGTTTGGGTGCTCATGTTAGTATCCTAGATATCAACTTGAATCGCTTGCGGTATTTGGCAGACGTTATGCCAGCCAATGTAGACACCCTGTATTCCAATGAATACAACATTCGTCAGCTGGTGCAAGAGCATGATTTAATCATTGGAGCCGTACTCATCCCCGGAGCAAAAGCACCCAACCTCATTACCCGTGACATGCTCAAGCTAATGCGACCTGGTACGGTGCTGGTTGACGTGGCGGTCGATCAAGGCGGTTGTATTGAAACCACCCGTCCAACTACCCACGAAGATCCCACCTTCATCATCGACGATGTGGTACACTACTGTGTAGCCAATATGCCTGGGGCTGTACCGTACACCTCAACGATTGCCTTAACGAATGCTACGCTCCCGTACGCCATCAAATTAGCCAACCAGGGTTGGGTAACGGCGTGCCAGAAGGATCCAGCGCTTCGTATGGGCTTGAATGTCATCAAAGGCGACGTAGTGTACGAAGGGGTAGCAAAAGCCTTCGACCTACCTATGGTGGATGTGAATAAGTATTTATAAATTGTTGGAAGCATTATCCAACTGGCAAAACTATTGGCTATGATTTCACAAGATGTTAAGCGATCATCGAAAGACCTGATGACCCTGGAAGATAAATATGGAGCCCATAACTACCATCCTCTACCGGTAGTACTGTCTAAAGGAGAGGGTGTATTTCTATGGAATCCCGAAGGCAAGAAATACTTTGACTTTCTTTCTGCCTACAGTGCGGTTAACCAAGGTCACTGTCATCCCAGAATTCTGGGAGCCCTAGAGGAACAAGCCAAGCAATTAACGCTGACTTCCCGGGCCTTTTACAATGATGCCTTAGGACCCTACGAACAGTATATTACCCAATTACTCGGCTACGATAAGGTACTCCCCATGAATACCGGTGTAGAGGGTGGTGAAACAGCCATCAAACTGGCCAGAAAGTGGGCCTATACCGTTAAAGGAGTGCCAGAAAACCAGGCAAAGGTAATCTTTGTAGAGGGCAACTTCTGGGGGCGTACCCTAGGGGCAATCTCTTCTTCTACGGACCCTAGTAGCTACGATGGTTTCGGACCATTTATGCCGGGTTACCAAATCATTCCTTACAATGATTTGGAGGCACTGGAAAAAGCTGTTGCTGATCCTACCGTAGCCGCTTTCATGGTAGAACCTATCCAAGGGGAAGCCGGTGTAGTGGTTCCGGATGAGGGATACCTGAAGAAAGCCTACGAACTTTGTAATAAGAATCGGGTGCTTTTCATTGCCGACGAAGTACAAACGGGTTTGGCCAGAACGGGAAAAATGTTGGCCTGTGACCACGAAGGAGTTCGCCCGGATATCCTAGTCTTAGGCAAAGCCTTGAGTGGGGGCGTTTTACCCGTATCGGCGGTTTTGGCGGATGACGAGATCATGCTCAGCATCAAGCCGGGCGAACACGGATCTACCTACGGTGGTAATCCACTAGCTTGTGCCGTTGCAAAAGCGGCGTTGGAAGTCTTGGTGGATGAAAAGCTTTCCGAACGGGCCGAAGAACTTGGCCAACGCTTCCGTAGCCGCATGGAGGGACTTATTCAGAAGCGCCCTGACCTCGTTATTCTAGTGCGCGGAAAGGGATTGCT
>JBCDIO010000499.1:0-3904 GCA_038748815.1 Bacteroidota bacterium | reverse complement strand
GATCTACATCTTGCGCTATCACCGTGAGATGTTTGATCGCATCAATGGATTGCTATTCGTTTTGTTCTTTGTGTTAGCGTATAGCTATTTGATTTACGCGGTGGACTCTACGGAAGTTCTGAGTGCGTACATCATCCCGTTTGCCATTGTTCCAATCGTTATTAAGATCTTTTACAGTGATTGGCTGGCTCTGTTTACCCATTTGGTTATCATCTTGATCGCCAGCTTTATTTCGTCGCTAGGATACGAGTTTACCATCTTACAGCTTCTGGCGGGGATTGTAGCCATTCTTTCCAATTCTGATACGCGCAACTGGTCCGGCTTTTTTCGGACGATGATCTTCATTTACTTTACTTATGCGCTGGCCTACATTGGTCTATCCTTGATGCAAGAGGGTGGGGTATCGCTAGATGATGGCTATTTCTTTGTGTGGATATTTTTAAATGCCTTTTTAACCCTCTTGGCCTATCCCCTGGTACCTTTACTAGAGCGCTTGTTTGGTTTTACTTCCTCGATCAGCTTAATGGAGCTATCGGACATGAATCGCCCACTTTTGCGCGAGCTGGCGATCAAAGCTCCAGGGACCTTACAGCATTCTCTACAAGTAGCCAATCTCTCCGAAGCCGCCGCCGACCGCATTGGCGCAGATGCCCTTTTGGTAAAAGTAGCGGCCCTGTATCACGACATTGGCAAAACGGCAAATCCAGAGTATTTTATCGAAAACCAAAGTGGATATAATCCCCACGACGAATTGGATCACCTTTCGTCGGCTAAGATGATTATTGGCCACGTGACGGAGGGCCTTAAACTGGCCAAGAAAGCGCGTCTACCCAAGGTATTGCTGCGGTTTATTGAAACCCACCACGGAACCACGCGGGTCGAGTATTTTTACCGCAACTTCATCAAAGAAAATCCCGAACGCGAGTTCGACGAGTCCATCTTTCGCTATCCAGGCCCCAAACCTCTTAGCAAGGAGGAAACCATTCTGATGATCGCCGATTCATTAGAAGCGGCTAGTAAAAGCCTAAAAACACCTACCGGACAAGATATTGATCAATTGGTGAATAAGATCATAGAGGGTAAAATTGCGCACGGGCAACTCGATGATTCCACGCTGACCTTTGCGGAGTTGGAGTTATGTAGAGATGTCTTTCGTCAGCGCCTTCGCAGTATGAATCACGTACGAGTGGAGTATCCGGAAGAACAAAAGAAATAGCTTACGTCGATGGCCTTTCGTAGCCGTAGGGGCAATGCCTACAACCCGACTTGCAGCAGCGACCACGTTCTTTTAGATAGGATTCTGTGAAAACGTAGAGACCGTTATCTATGTAAAAATCCCGGCCTTCCACAAATTGCTTTTTCGGAGCAGCGGAAGGCCGGGATTTTTTTGATTTATTCGTCAAGATTTACCCCCGTTGTAGTTGGGTTTGTAAATTCCATTGAGGAGCGAAATAACGCAGCAATTCGTATGAGCCAAAGAGTGCCGTAACGTAGAATAAGTCACCCAAGATCATATTGCGGTAGAATGGAATAGCCAAAGTGAAACACTCTACCAGGCCAGCCCAAGTCTTAGGGTAGAACGGAGGGCCAAAGTACCACACTGCTAGATTCGTAACCACAAAGAATAAAAGAGATCCAATGAAGGTGACTCCGATGAGGCGAGGGATAGTGAGTCGTTGTAAAACAATGACACCTAGGGTAATAATTCCGGCAAAAGCGAGAAAGACCCAGACAATGGAAGCAGATCCAAACAGCACGAACCCGTCGTAATATTCTGCGTACACCACGTTATTCAAAATCAGGTTACTTACAAACAGAGCTACCATGGGAATCACAAAAGCCCAGTATTTCTTCGAAAAATGAGCCGCTGCGAACAGGGCCATTCCGGTAATAGGGGTAAAGTTGGGAAGGTGCATGACCAAACGGCTGAGGGCCGCTACTAAAATTAGAACGGCTACTACACCAAATTGTACGTTGAGTTTATCTGCTTTCATATCTGAATCACTATTCGAGTCGGGTGAAATTGTTCTGCGCCAAAAATAAGAAGGATTTAGCCAAATAAAAACGTTTTTGGCCGTGATGGAGTTCTTGTGCCGTTTTGTACATTGTTGGAAACACCGTTTGATGATGTCTATGACCGACTTTTCGTGGGAACAGTTTCCGGAGCTTCGATTAGCTACCGCCGAAGATCTCCCACAATTATTAACCTTTTTCGCTCAAGTCCGTAAGGGCCTTGAAGGGGCTGGTATCTACCAGTGGGGACCAGCGTATCCGGCCGCTGAACAAATACGAAAGGATATTGCCGAACAACACGTTTTTTGCTGGGGAGAAAAGATGGTCGGCACCATAACCCTGGACCAGCAGCAGTCTAGCCAATATGAGGCGGTGCAATGGCAAATTATTGGGCGACAAATTGGGGTTATTCACCGCTTGGCCGTTCATCCGGATTATTGGGGACAAGGACTCGCCAAAAAACTTTGTCTTTTTGCCGAAGAATGGGGGAGAAGTCAAGGCTGGGAAGCGATTCGACTGGATACCTACAGTGAAAACCCGGCTTCCCAACGCTTGTACGAAAGCCTTGGTTACCAGCGGGCCGAAGGGAGCTGTTACTTCCACGACAATCCAGCACCATTCTTCCTATACGAAAAAAGAATTAGCGACGAGTTTAAACCCGAGCACTTAGGGTGTTGATGTAAGGTAGTTCACAGGCTCAAACCACCTAGCGGTTTGTCCTAGGGAAACGTTCATTCGTGCCTTGTTCAAAACAAAATTTCCTCTCCCTCGACTCAAAATAAAATTCCCAACAAACTCTTACATTTGTGCCTTTCAGAGCAATCATTATGAAGAAGTGGGTACTAAAGGCAGTGGTGCAAAAGGGAATTTCCTTCTTACCGTATCGACATCGGATCAACTACCTTTTCCAAAAATATATTACTAGGGGTGTTCAACTTTCCGACGAATACTTTTCCGACCGCCGAATGCACCTGGATAAGCATTTAGCTTTTTGGCAAGAATGGGGCCCTAAAAAACCTATGCGAGTCTTAGAATTGGGTACCGGTTGGTATCCGGTGATTCCGCTCGGCTATTTTTTGGCCGGGGCAGAACGCATCCATACGGCGGATATTAGTCCTCTACTAACGCTCGAAAACCTACAAACAACCGTACGACGGTACGTAGACCATAAGATCGCCGTGAACCATTCCAGCTTTCTAGAGGAGCGTTGGGAGCGTTTAGAAGCACTCGCAAAGAATCCTCCCGCCACTTTAGAGGAATACCTACAAGAATTGCAGATCGAGTATTTGGTGGGGGATGCCCGGACACTGAGCTTGGAAAATGAAACCATAACTTTAATTAGCTCCAATAATACCTTTGAGCATGTGCATCCACCTATTTTGAAAGGTCTATTAGTAGAGTTTGACCGAGTATTGGACACCGACGGAATCATGAGCCACTTTATTGATCTATCGGATCATTTTGCCCATTTAGATCAACAGATAACGATTTATAATTTCCTGCGTTTTAGTGAAAAGGCTTGGTCGAATATTGATAATGACATTCAACCACAGAACCGCTGGCGAATGTGGCAATACCGAGCATTGTATACCGAATTAGGCTTGCCGATTGTGCACGAGGAGCATCGCCCGGGGGATATAGAGGCTCTAAAAACGGTAACCTTACACGCAGACTATCAAGCAATAGACTCTAAAGAATTGGCAATTAGCCACGGTTATTTAGTGAGCCGCAAAGGGAAATGAAATAAGCTAAAACTATTACTCACGTAGAAAAAATATAAATATGAAATTATCTTGGCTTAACATACTAGCCTTGGTGTTCCTAACTGGTTCGACCAGTTTTGGTCAACCAGAGCGGTGGCAACAAGCTGGAAACTACTTAATGAACATCG
>JBCDIO010000498.1:0-3911 GCA_038748815.1 Bacteroidota bacterium | reverse complement strand
GCCAAGGGATGAAAACCACCTTTTGTGGTGTGGTTTGGGACCTTTCTGAACAGAAAATATATTACACGAACTTGGGAGATTCCAGGATCTACGAAATCTCTAACTTGAAATGTCGGCAAATTAGTACGGATGAAGTCAAGTCAGTTATTCTGCGGAAGAAAGATGGTAAACCCATGATTATTTCGGGGGTCGCCGTTACCGCGGAAGGGGTAACTAATGTAATCGGAAGCCCGGAGGCAACCATGGAGATAAAGATGAAAAGCGATGAGGATATTAGAGGCATCGTATTATCGACCGATGGACTGCACGGCTTATCAACGAAATTTGAAGAAGCGTTGATAAAGGCCACCAACGCGCTCGATTTAGAGTATGGATTGGAGGAAATGTGCCAGGCGTATCGCGATCTGCAGAAAGATGACATGACCATTCTGGCCATACGAAAAGTTACCACAGCCAGTGATCGCTCGGAAAAAATGGCTTCCCTTTTACAGAATGCGGACCTGCCGAGCCTGAGTCCCTTCGAATTATCCAATGTGCTTTTACAGGGGATCGAAGAAGGAATACGAGAAACAGATGCCGCCAGGACGAGTAAACTATTGGAGATCACGAAGGCCAAGGGCATTGACTTTGGCAGGGAACGGCTTGGCCGTTTAATTTCATTCATGAGGGCCAGCAATTTTCAAAATGGACCGATTTATCAGAAGCTCCTGTTGATGTTGAAAAAAAGCAAGTTCTAAGGTCAATGTAGGGAGGAATGGCTTCTATCGTTCAAGCGAGGGACTCAGGTGCTAAGTGGATTTGTAATTATGCCCGGAAACGCTAGGAAGCACCAAAAGTTGACTAGATTGGAGGTCCTATGAAGATTAGCACTATGAAGAAACGATGGCTCGTTTACGGAATCCTATTCTGGCTACTGACTAGCCCCGCTTTTAGTCAGTATTCTATTTCCGGTTATCTTGATACGCCAGAAAAGGGGAAACGGGTATACCTCAGCCTCCTTCGTTACGATGAGCAAATGGCGATCTCCAAAGATCAGAACTTGTTTTCTACCCTGACGGATAGTACCGGATATTTTAGCTTTACGGGTAAGCTACTCCCTAAAGAGCATAAACTCTATCGCATCCACGCCAATCTGGACGAAAGCTCGCAGGGCTTTGACATTGCGGATGTCGATGAGCTTAAGAACTTTCACAACTTCATCTTTTCCAATACCGATACCATTGTCTTCGAACCCTCCAAGAATTTGTGGTTTACCCGTTCGACCAACACTAATGTCGCCGACCGGGAGTGGAGGGATTATCTGGCGTTTAAAAAACAGTTGCGGAAGGAATTCGCCGGAATCAAGAACAACGAAGCCAAAATCCAATCGCTTTCTCAATTGCTTTCCGAACTGAAGACTTATCTGGTGGAAGCGAATACCCATCCGCTGGTAAAGCTGATGTCCCTCTACACCATTCAGGAGGAAGTGTTGAAGAACGATTTTGAGCAAGATGCAGCGTACTATTTCGATTTGCAAAACGCCTTAAGTGCTTATTACTCCAATCAATCGTACGCCCTGCAGTTTGAAGAACTACTTTCTAGTTTATCGATCGCTGGCCTGCAACGTAAGGTTGGTTTTTACCAAAAACTAGTGTGCAGCCTGGCCGTTTTGGTTCTGGTGTTGATGATCGTCATTGGCTTGCTGGTCCGAAAACTAAGGCAAACCAAGAAACAGCCAGTGGAGGGCCCCATCAATCTCACGAAGCAAGAAGCCCGCATCGCTAAGCTCATTCTGGCCGATAAAACCAATAAAGAAATTGCCTCGGAGCTATTCATTTCTTTAAGTACCGTGAAGACCCATATCCGACACCTGTATGCCAAGTACGAAGTCAGTAATCGCCAGCAGTTAGGGGAGAAAATGCAAAATCATCCCCGGGACTAGTCCCTATTTCAACCCGGGTAGAAGCCTGATTTTTTTCATTGGAGAATACTTTTGAGCCATCAAACAAAAAGTATTTCAGATGAAAACGACTCAATCCAGACTTATTCTTATTCTAATCCTTTTAGTGCATTCTTTAAATGCCCAGGCCCAGGAACTCATCCAGGAAAACGTTTATTCTCAGTCCGTAGGAGATTCGGTTGAACTAAAGGTTTGGCTCCCCAAAAACTATGATGCTGGGAATAGTTATCCGGTGATCTACGAGTTTGTCTATGACCATACTGATTACATCGCGGCAACGCTTAATCACCTTTACGAGTGTCCTTCGGCTATCGTGGTACACGCCAGTTTCTTCCCGGGGACTAGTTACGACGAACCGACTCTTTCTGCCGAAGGAAAAAAATACTATCAGTTCGTCAAAGAGGAACTATTGTCGTACATCGAGTTGAAGTATCATACGGTACACCGAACCGCCATGGGTTTATCGCAGGGAGCCGATTACGTCAACTATATTCTCAGAACGAATCCCGAGCTTTTCGATGCCTATATGATCTTTGCCATCGAAAGCCCCGAATATCAAGCCGATTTCGTGGAGTACACCAATAAGATCCAAGAGAAAAAGGATTACTTCATTGCTATCGCGGATGATGTAGAGCGTCGGGTCCAGTTTGCCAATGAGCTGCACGAGCAACTGATAAAAAGTGCGCAGTTAAATGTGGTAAAAAAGGAATACGAATCAGCTGCCCATTCGTATGCCATATTGTACGGCTTAGTGGATGGGCTATTATATACCTACCGGGACTTTGTCGTTTACAGAATGAAAGAAGAAGAGGAATCCTTTTCTGAATATTTCTCCAATGTGGTTAAGGAGATTGAAGGAACCTTTGGGACCCCAATGTATAATGGCTTGATTATTGAAGCTTTTGAGCAATTGACGGCGGAAACTCCAAAAACCGAAATAGAAACCGTTTTAAAAATCTTGTACGCTGACGAAGCCAACATCACAGATTTGGATCTTTTTAATTTGGGGTACATTCTGTACGAAGAATTAGGCTTCCTTGATCTGGCGGTAGCCACTTTCCGCCAATCCATTGAACGCGGTAAGAACCTTCCTGTGACGGAAAGGATGATGGTTTTGAATAATACCTATGCTTGGTTAGCCCGGGTCCATTACAAGCAAGAGGCCTACGATGAAATATACGCCAGTCTGGACGAAGGCTACGAAGTTACTCGGGCCAAATACCTACTGATGCGGTATGCCTTGTATAGTGTCAATCTTGGGGATAATGCACAAATAGAAAAAGGCATTAAAAAGTTGGATAAACTGCTTGCCTTGCCAGCTAGTGAGAATCTCTTCGTCAATCCAGAGCAGCCCCAAGAAGTCATTTACACGCTATACGCGAAGGGTTACTGGAAGCTGGGTGAAAAAGCCAAAAGTCGGGAATTCCTTGCGAAGGCATTAGAGGTGGATCCAACTTATGAGAGTGCTTTGGAGTTTCAAAAATCGATCCAATAGATCGTTGTAATCAAGGCCAGTAACTCTTTTTATAAAGACTCCACCAGGCCCTATCCGCTGTAAAACGGATAGGGCCTTGCAGTTACTGATTTGACCTAAGGACCTTTCCTTTTACCCCTTGCAAGCGTATCAGAGAACCAAATCCAGCAATTCATTTAGGATCTCGTGGAAATCCTTTAGCCCGCAGTTTGGGTATGCTCTTCCTTTGTATCAGACAAAAACACAAAGGATTAGAACATGATCGTTACGAAAGAAATGCACGACAAGGAGCTGCAAGCACAATATGGACAGCTTCGATTTTTAGTCTCTATGAACAAGCGGAACTGGGGACTTCGGATGGTGAATAGCATGGTGCGAATGACCAAAGGCCAAAAGGTCAAAGACGCCCAGAATGAAACCCGTTTTGTGGAAAGTACCATGACCCCGGGACATAAAATACGCACCCGGGTCTTCCGACCAGCGGGAAATACCGAGACG
>JBCDIO010000497.1:0-3914 GCA_038748815.1 Bacteroidota bacterium | reverse complement strand
CGTCTTTTTTATACATGAATATGCTAAAGAGTAACTGTGTCGAACTACTTAGCATACTAACAAGAACGTAAAAGCATGGCCAAGTAAATCCTTTGAGGGAAATCGCGGTCAGTAAACTATCAAAGTAATTACTTGCAAGTGCAAGCTTCGCAGCCGAACTTCAAAGGGTTGGTAGGAAATACGCAAAAAGTCCAGGGATTACCGCTCCAAATCCCACCTGACGGTCCCCGGAGTATCCATTCTTCCCTTTAATCAATAAGCTCTATTGCCTTGCCAATGCATTTATCTGTGGCACTTAGACCCATCACTAAAGCCCCATTAGAATTCCCCGATATGGTCTTCCGGTTTATCTATTCGCTTACCTGAATTGAATTAAATAACGGCCGGGAAGATGGATAAACCCTTGGCTCCCATACTTTCTGTATCTTTGCACCGAAATAAAATACCTAAACATTGACTTTTGAAGAATTAGGTCTCAACGAAGAGCTGCTGGAAGGATTAGACGTCATGGGCTTCGCAACAGCTACTCCCGTACAAGAGAAAGCTATCCCTATCATTTTTGAAGGAAAAGACCTCATTGCTTGCGCCCAAACGGGTACCGGAAAAACGGCCGCTTTTCTCCTGCCCGTTTTGCATAAACTGACCGACAACGAAAGTGATACCATTGATACGCTCATCCTGGTTCCTACCCGCGAACTGGCCGTACAGATTGATCAGCAATTGGAAGGCTTTGCGTATTTCACCCCCGTCAATTCGTTGGCGATCTACGGTGGACGTGACGGAGCTTCCTTTGAGCGAGAAAAAAAGGCACTTACCAGTGGTGTAAATGTAGTTGTCGCTACACCTGGGCGTCTGATCGCCCACCTCAATATGGGGTACGTCAAGTTGAGCGAATTGCAATGGCTCATCCTGGATGAGGCGGACCGTATGCTCGATATGGGTTTTATCCGAGACTTAGAAAAAATAATCTCCTTCCTTCCTAAAGAGCGGCAAACGCTGATGTTTTCGGCAACCATGCCTCCACAAATCCGTAAATTTGCCAAGACCGTTCTCAATGAACCGGAACAAATTAGTTTCGCCGTTTCAAAGCCTGCGGAAGGCATTTTACAAGGGGCCTACGAAGTGGAAGATGAAATAAAGCTGCAGCTTCTACAACAACTTTTTCAGAATCGAAAAAATAAAGAGGAGCGGGTCATTATTTTCGCTTCTACCAAACTGAAGGTCAGCGAAATTGCGACTGGTTTGAAAGGGGTCGGCCTGAATTGCGGGCATATTTCTTCCAATTTGGACCAGGGAGAGCGTGAACAGATTCTTCGGCAATTTAAGAGTGGATCTTTACCCATTCTAGTCGCAACGGATATTCTCTCCCGGGGTATCGATGTGAAAGGGATCAATTTGGTAGTCAATTACTATGTCCCTTCCGATGGAGAAGATTACATTCACCGAATTGGCCGAACCGCTCGTGCCGATGCCACGGGGGTAGCCTTAACCCTAATCAATCGCCGAGATCGTCGCAAATTCAAAGATATTGAACGCTTGATGGAGACGGAGGTACGTCGAATGCCTCTAACACCGGATCTAAAAGCACAAAATGACAAAGCAGCCGCCAAAGGGGGCAGTGGAGGTCGTGGTCGTGGCGGTGGGCGATCCAAAGGTCGTACAGGCGGAGGTGGACGCGGCCGAGGGCGCGGAAGTTCCCGAGGAGCTAGCAAACGACGCTAATCTAAAAGAGGCGATTCCATTACACTTGGAATCGCCTCTTTTAATTCGGTAACAATCGTTTATTCAATTACAATGACTTGGGTTGATACCTTTCCCTCTAATTCTAGCTGTACCAAATAAGTACCAGCCGGTACCTGAGGCTTCCACGTAAAGGTATGTGCACCCGCCGGAAGCCAAGATCTTGGACTAAGGTCGGTCATTTTCTGCCCATGGATGTTCCAGACGCTGATTTGGCCACTAGCACCTTGCTCAAGATCCAACTCAATATTTATATCCGTTTCTCGATTGGCTGGATTTGGACTGGTTGTAAAAGCATCTTCCTCGGCTATTTCTACCGTAGAAGAAGGTTCTGGGGTGAAATATTCTAGCATAGCGGTTATAGTGCTTTGACTTTGCATATCATCAGCTACTAGGCCCATGTCAAAGAAGAAGGTTGCTACCTTCGAGGTGCCGTTATCATAAGCCAAACCACATACCGTATCGGCAAATACGTAGGCATCGTCTCCCATTAAGTAGATGGTCTCCGCTTCTGGGCGAATCGATACGCCATCTACATACCATAAAGTGGAAAAGATCCAGTTTAGAATAGGCAGATTTTCGATGGAACTATTTTCATCGGGAATGGCGAAAGGTAGTCCTGTTTCATCATCAGAAGTATAGGTCTCTAGGTCGAAAGAGCTTACTCCTAAGTAGTCATAAACGAAGGTACCCTGATCAAAAGAGATTGGATCCGAAAAACTACCGTACCGATCGAAAAGAATGTCATTTCCGGTCAGCCAAAGTTGCCCGCCATTATCCAGGTAAGATGCTATTTCAGGGTTATCTTGATCACTAGCATTCCAAAAGTATAAGTCTATTCCAGAGGCACCCGCATACCATACGACCAGATCGTATTCAGCCATCATCATGGCGGTGGGGCTAGCCCCTTCCAAAATACAGTCGTAATAAGTCACAGACTCGGCGATTCCATCAAAGTTGGCGGCAAAAGTTTCGGCATTCATGTAAAGGTCGGCGGAATCGTCGACAAATAAAACGGATACCTGTCCAATGAGTGCTATTTGTAGGCCAAAGAAAAGAGAGAGAGCAAGTAAAAATTTACGCATAAGGTTTAGATTTGATTACAAAGTAATATAGACAATCAAACCCTTGTAAAGGGTGCGTCCAGTGCTAATTTTTAGCACGCTGTTTGTAAATCTGTGAACAAAATCATTCTTCAATGATCATGTTGAAATTTAACCGATGTATCGTAATCTTGGTTTGTGGTATATGCCTGAGTGCTTGTTCGGGACTAGGTGGTTCTGAGTGTTCCCATTTCTATAAGGTAGATCAACCTACAGGCGAAGAGCCTATGTTGATTCAGTGGCAGGAAAATCGGTTGAATTTATACTCCCCCAGAATTGGTAGCTTTGACTATGTTTCGTCTCAAGGCTTTTGCGAAACGCCAGCCACCATAACTAGCCCGCTGGCTACGGGCGAAGGCAGACTCGAAAAAGTGGAAGGTAGAATTCGTATTAATTGGCCTAATGGCAATGTAATGAACTTAAAGCCAATTACGTACGAGGAAGGAAACCGACTCCTGCGAGCGTATTATGCCTCCCAAGGTCAAAAAGAGATTGAATTGCCCCGCATATTTGAAGAATAGAATCATATACATTCGGGTATCAAAGACCGTTTCCTCTTGTAATTTTCTATGGATTATTTCGCTAATGTTTTAGAGAATGCTACGTCGCTTTTCTTCAAAAAACAATTCTTATCGAATCCACTCTATCTCTTTTTGCTTTCCATTGGAGCGGGTAGCCGTTGTCCGATAGGTCCATTTACCAGTTGGTAGTCCGCTTGTTAGGCATCCACTCATACGGGTGAATTCGGGCAGGGCTGCGAATTGCCAATCCCACTGACCTTCGGCCGGAAGCCCTTCTTCTGTCAGAAATTGCCAAGTACCTACCATCTTACCCATGAGGTATTGTCCAGTCATAGCTAGTTGTCCGTTGGGGTGGAAGAAAACAGCTGGGCCATTCTCTAGCCGATCGACAAAGTTGAGCTGTTCTGCTAGTTGCCCATTCTCATACCATATTCGGTAGCTTCCTTGTAGTTCGTCGTTTATGATAGTAGCTTCAAAAAATGGATTACCATTGCTATGGTACCATTTCCAATGCTCCGTTCGATCCTGATCGTATTGTACGGTCATCCAT
>JBCDIO010000496.1:0-3926 GCA_038748815.1 Bacteroidota bacterium | reverse complement strand
GGGATTTACTCCACAGCCTTTTGTCGGGATATAGCACTGGCCTCCACGGCCCCCTTGAAAAAATTGCGGAGACGGGCAAAGGTATCCTCCTCTTTATGCGGCCCCACCAGGATGGTAGTGAGGTCATTGCGGGACTACGCTTGCTCAAATCCCGGATGCAAGACGGCCGTACTGTCTCACCACCGCGCGGTAGCTCCATGGAACAGCGTGATTTTGGTATCGGTGCACAGATCCTGCGCGACCTGCGGGTCACCAAGCTCCGTATCCTCAGTAACAACCCGAAGACCCGCGTAGGACTGGAAGGCTATGGTCTGGAGGTAGTTGAATTTGTGGGGATGTAGATATTGAGCGAGGAGCTCTTACCCAAAAAGGTAAAGAATAGAAAGGGCATATTTCCAATCTCCGCGAGTAGAATAAACCATCAAGTCAGTATTTTTATTCGCATTTCGCCTCACCCTATTATCCTTCCCTTTGAAAAGACTATTTGAATTCAGCGCTGGTGTAATTTTTTTCTTTACGGCAGGCTTACCTATTATTGTTTTAGTTGCAATGTATCTTATTGATACTATCAATCCACGAATCGAAAACAGCCCAATTGATTCATTAGCCTATTTAATCCCTACCAGCGGAGTAATAGGCTTCTTCCTATTACATCTATGGGGATTGTGTGCCGGCATCCTAATGTCTCCAGGGAAGTTTATTCCAAACTGGCTAAGATGGGCTAACTATTTTTTTGGGGTAATCTGTCTGCTAATAATCTTAATAACCTTATACGAAATATTGGTTTTATCAAATATCTTTCCCATTCACGAAAACTATGACCTAGCCGTTAGATTATACATCAAAGCAGAAGAAGCTCCTCTTCTTGTTTTATCCACAATTTTTGCAGTATGGTTAATTCCCAGGTGGATATTTTTTGGTGTTATTGCCAAGCTATTAGTACTTAGAGAAACGAATAATCAATGGTTTACAACTTTCCTGCTTTTTATTTGCTGGCCAGCGGGTATTTGGTCATTACAACCACGAATCGACAATGCCATAAAAAGACCACTGCATCGAAATTTAACGGAACACTTGCTATAATCTTATGCTACCAATTTGAGCGCTTGTAAACATATTTCGTAATTACCAATACCCTGCACCTGCGGCCGCGCAAAAATCACTAAAGACTCGAAGGATCACAAGCTCCAGCTCCGCTCCCCTTCCGCAAGCGGAATACACCCTAGGTAGTTACCCGGAATCGGATCGTAGCGCAATACATCCGTGCCGATTTTTTCGGAGGTTAAGTAGCCCCAAATGACCATCGACTTTAAGTTTCGATAGAAACTTACTGGTTCTCCTTCTCCAACTGGAGTCCCCCAAACACCTTGCCGAAACTTACCGCCTTCCTTTTCTTCACTCATCAAAAAAGCAGTACGGTCCGAGTCGTTAAGCACCGATAAGGTGGCACCATACTGCTCTTTAGCTCGGTCAGCCAGTTCATTCAACTCCGTGCGGAAGTATTCCTGACCAGCCTCATCATAAGTTTCGGCTATGATCCGATCGAGGAATACATCGACTTTCACATCAAGCCCACCGGGGGTAGCGGTACGCGGCAATATTGTGTCTATGAAAGCGCCCAAAAAAGCAGCTTCTTCATGGCTTAGAAACCGTGGCACCCAATCGATGCGGGGCTCCGACTGGCAACTCTGAAGTAACGATAGCAGAGCTGGCGTCAGGATGGTGGTGCCAGCGGCAACGCTGGCCTTACGAATAGCTTCTCTTCGGTTCATGATCAGATGTTTCTTTTGTTGAGTTCCTTAACGGCATGATCTGCCGCACGGGCCGTAATCGCCATATAAGTGAGGGAGGGATTAACGCAGGAAGACGAAGTCATACAAGCTCCGTCAGTAACGAATACGTTCTTCGCCGCGTGTATCTGGTTAAAGGCATTGAGTACGGAAGTTTTTGGGTCTCGGCCCATCCGGGCCGTTCCCATCTCGTGGATACCGTAACCCATTTCGTGTTCTTTATTAAAGCCCTGTACGTTCTTGACACCGGCATTTTCCAGCATTTCCACGGCGTCTTCCCGAATCTGAGCGTTAAGCGCCTTTTCATTTTCCCGGAATTCAGCATCGATGGATAGTGTGGGCTGTCCCCATTTGTCCTTGACGTCCTCATTAAGATAGACCCGATTTTCGTGATAAGGTAAACACTCCGAAAAGCCAGTGATGAAGAATTCCCAGGGCCCGGGCTGCAGGAGGCGGTCCTTGAAGTCAGCCCCGAAGTCCTCTTGGTTAGCGGCCACTCGAGACGTATCCCGGTAGGCGCCTCCTTGAAAACCGAAGCCACGCACGAATTTATCCGACTGAGGCCCGTCTTTAAGGTTGACGTAGCGAGGGATGTAAATGCCATTCGGTCGGCGTCCTTTGTAGTACTTATCCTCAAAACCTTCTACCGAGCCTAAGGCACCGATTCGGTAAGTGTGGTCCATTAGGTTGTGCCCGAGTTCGCCACTGTCGTTGCCCAGGCCGTTCTCAAAACGCTTCGATTTGGAGTTCAGTAGAATCTGGGTTGAACTCAGGGCGGAGGCATTACAAAAGATGATTTTAGCCTTGTAGACAATGTCTTCGTTCGTTTCCGCATCGATGATCCGCACGCCGGTTGCTTTCCCTTTTACTTCATCGTAAACAATCGACTGAACAATGGAAAATGGACGAATCGTCAAGTTTCCAGTAACGTTAGCCGCCGGGAGGGTGACGGCATTACTACTGAAGTAAGCTCCGTAAGGACAACCCCGGCTGCACCGGTTGCGGTTTTGGCATTTCCCCCGTCCGTTTAGGGGCACCGTGAGGTGAGCGCAACGGCCAATGATCAAGTGGCGACCGGGATACTGTTTCTCAATCCGCCCTTTAAGGTGTTTCTCGACACAATTGAGCTCCATTGGCGGCAAAAAATGACTGTCGGGCAACTGGGGTAGGCCCATGGGCTCCCCACTAATCCCCGCAAATTTCTCTACGTAAGTGTACCAGGGTGCAATGTCTTTGTAGCGGATAGGCCAGTCTACTCCGTGACCGTCCTTAGCATTGGCTTCAAAATCCAGATCACTCCAACGGTAGGTCTGCTTCCCCCATAAGATAGACCGACCGCCCATTTGGTGGGCCCGTATCCAGAGGAAAGGCTTTACTTCCGTGTAGGGATTTTCTTGATCATTGGCGTGAAAATGTTCCGTATCCGTTCCAATGAATCCCGAGCGGATGCCCTTATAATGCTTGGCCTTTTGCTCTGGAGTCAGGCTTCCACGCAATTCCGTATCCCAGGGATCAAGGTTCATTGTAGGATAATCCTTGACGTGCTCCACGAGGCGCCCGCGCTCCAGCACTAAGGTTTTAAGGCCCTTCTCACACAATTCCTTAGCGGCCCAGCCACCACTAATTCCGGAGCCGATAACGATGGCATCGTAGGTGATGTCCTTCTCGGCATCAATATTAAAACTTGGCATGTCAACTTAATTCTCTTACGTACTACTATTCAATTCGCCTTTAAGGTAGGAAATTTACGAGGCAAATACTGCAAAGACTTCAAATCAAGGAGGTAATGGCCAAGAATGATTGTTGTAAACAACCAAACAGGTCAAGCCTTATTACACCAATGACCAATACGACAGTTTTATCGAAATGGATTTTTCAGGATGGAAATAAATTGTATTAAACCAGTAGAAATAATATTAGACTTTTTGGAAATTCATTCGGAAGAAGAATTACATAAAGAACTTGCACTAATTTTTGGCTTCCCTGATTTTTACGGAAACAATATTCACGCCCTAATAGATTGTTGGTCAAGTTTACGATTTCCACAAGACCAAATGTCAAAGATATGTCTTGACAGGGATCAGGCGCTATTTCTACAAATAAGAAATGTAAAAGCGGATAAGAGTAATTTACAGC
>JBCDIO010000495.1:0-3929 GCA_038748815.1 Bacteroidota bacterium | reverse complement strand
GTTGCGGACCTTGCTAACCGCTCTGGGAGTGTGGTGGGGCATCTTTATGCTGGTTTTTTTAATGGGTGCCGGACAGGGACTGGAGAATGGAGTCATGGGGATGTTTGGTACACACGCGAAAAATGCCCTATACGTTTGGACTCAACGGACTTCCATGGCTTACGAGGGATTACCTCCCGGTCGAAGAGCGCAGCTAACCACTGATGATATTGCTGCTATTGAACAGCAATGTGAAGATGTGATCGAATATATTGCCCCGCGCCTATTTGTACCCTCCGGAGAAATCACCCACGGAGATAACAAAGGTGCTTTTGATGTGCGGGGAGAACGACCTGATCTAATTCATATCGAAGCGATCCTTATGCAAGAAGGGCGATTCATCAATGCCCTGGATATGAAATATCGGCGGAAAACAGCCGTCATCGGCAAGCGGGTCAAAGAAGTATTATTTGAAGAAGAACCCGCTATCGGGAAAAATTTGACGATCAATGGGGCAGAATATACCGTGGTGGGAGTCTTTGAGTCAAGTCGGAGAGGGGGAGGAAATGCGGATGAAGATGAGGAGCTGATCGTAATTCCTCTATCAACGGCCCAGCAAGTACGTAATCGGCCCCGCGATATCAACTGGTTTGTCTGTACCATAAAGCCGGGTATATCGGTGGGAGCCGTCGAAGAGACCATCAAAGGGGTGATTCGGGAACGCCATAAAATTCATCCGGATGACCGACAAGGGGTACGCTCAGATAATATTGAAGAAGAATATAAAGAAATCACTGGCTTATTCTTTGGAATCAAGTTCCTGGTCTGGTTAGTGGGTATCGGCAGCCTTTTGGCTGGCATCATGGGGGTAGGAAATATCATGCTGATCGTGGTCAAGGAACGCACCAAAGAAATTGGCTTGCGAAAAGCAATGGGTGCTACACCCGGATCCATCGTCAGTATGATTATGTTAGAATCTGTATTTATTACAGCTATTGCCGGATACATTGGACTATTAACCAGTACGGGGGTGATTTTCTTGATTCGGATCGCTATTGGAGATGGATCGGAGTTTTTTGCAAATCCGCAGGTAAACTTGGAAGTAGGGCTTGCTGCTTTGGTTGTGCTAGTGGTAGCCGGGGCCTTAACGGGATTGATCCCCGCCCTTACAGCCGCCCGTATTGAACCAGTAGTTGCCTTAAGAAACGAATAATAAGGCCCGTTGGCCTTTTTGAACGATCAAATACTATCAGACGATAAACCAATAAAAGCTTATAAAATGAACAAAGGTTGTCTAATTAGCTTGGGGGCCGTTTTGGTCATTCTCTCCATTGGATTGGGAGTTTACTTTTACCAGCAGAGTAAAAAAGATCCACAGGTATACGAAATTGTACAGCCTGAAATAGGAGATGTCATTAAGAAAACGGTAGCCACTGGAGCGATCCGCCCCCGTCAGGAAGTGATGATAAAACCGCAAGTTTCTGGTGTAGTGGAGGAACTGTACGTAGAACCCGGAGAACAGGTTACTAAAGGGCAACGCTTGGCAAAGATTAAATTGATTCCTAGTGAAGTAAACATTAATAACGCGCAGTCTAGCGTAGAATTAGCTCGTATTCGCTACGACGATGCCGTACGAGAGCTTGAGCGTCAGAAAAAAGTGAATACCCAAAACCTAGACGTCGAAGCAGCAAAGTTAGCCTTTGAAAATGCCGAGCGCGAAGAACTCCGCAACCGGCAACTATTGGACGAAGGGGTCATCTCTGAGCAGACCTACCGAACTTTCCAACTAGATTTAGAACTGCAGCAGGCCGCCTTTAATAATGCAAAAATCACGGCTACTAACAGTATAGGACAGTTTGAAAATACCGTTGATATCCGCAAACAAGAGTTGGATGCAGCTATTAATAATCTCCAATTACTACGGGAGGGTGCTTCTCGAAAGAGTAAGCAAGTAGCTAATATTGTAACTTCAACGGTGAACGGTATGGTACTAGATGTGCCAGTAGAAGAAGGATCATCGGTTATCGAACGAAATAACTTCAATGAAGGCACGACTATTGCCGCGGTAGCTGATATGAATTCTTTGATTTTTGAAGGAAAGGTCGATGAGTCAGATGTCGGAAAGTTAAAAGCGGGTATGCCATTGGTGCTAACCGTAGGAGCTATCGAAGGCCAAACTTTTGATGCTGCCTTGGAGTATATCGCCCCAAAAGGAGTGGAAGAAGAAGGAACTGTCAAATTTGAGGTGAAGGCAGCCATCAAACCAACCAAGGACGTTTTCCTGCGTGCCGGATACAGTGCCAATGGAGATATTATTCTGGACCAACGAAAAGAGGTAGTTACGATCAAAGAGCGGGATCTACTTTTCGAAGAGGAGAAAACCTTTATTGAAGTTCAAGTGGGAGATCAGGAGTTCGAAAAGAAAGAAGTAGAGGTTGGTTTATCCGATGGAGTAACGATCGAAGTACTGAATGGAGTTGATACAACTACTCAGGTGAAAGTACAAAAGAGCTTATAGTTGAATTTTTATCATATTTAGAAAGAGGGGCGTTTGCGCGTGCAAACGGCCCTTTTTATATAGAGAAAGGAACCGGTTTGAGGGGTTTCGTCGCATTGCAGACCCAAAGGAGGTAGATGAAACTGGAATTTTCATATGAATAAATACTACCTTTCGCCTGTTGCACTTATCTTTATATCACTTTAAAGGACGTGCTAGTAGTTTAAACCAGGAATTAAGTAAGCTGGCCAAGCAATCCAATCGCCAAAAATAAAGAACCAAAGTCCACTATTCTTGCCTATACCCTTGGACATGTTCTTAGCATGTGCTGTTTAGGCATTATGCCCCCTGAACATTTTTTCGCACATTTAAATTAAACGCACCCTAACCTTGGTTGGGGTAAAGCGCGGCTTTATGAAACAAATTATACTCCAGGAACATCCTGTAACCACTCGGTTACAGAGCAATAGGGTCGTACGTTCAACCCTATGGGCATCTTTTTTACTCCTTTTTCCTCTTCTATTACACAGCCAATGTATACCAGAAACCAACGACCTCTCCATGTGTCCCGGAGAGTCTACGGTTCTTGATGGACAGCCAACCGGATCGGGCATCTATGCTTGGCACCAATGGGAGGTCCTTGATGAAGGAACCTCAAAAGGAGTTCAATTCTTTAATACATCAAGTCAAGTTCTGACAGTCCATACCTTTGGCTCAGATTTGCAGCCAGGTACATTGACCCTCCAGTATGCTTACATGGATAATACTGGATGTATTGGTAGTAAAGAAATAACGGTTACAGTTCAGGCGGCTCCAGATATTACTCTTTCCCCCTACGCATTTAGTTGTCTAGAAGGCGGGATGGTGGAATTTTTGGCAAGCCCTGCCGGGGGAACCTTTAGCTGCGATCTTCCCGGTGCACTCACTGATTTAGCGAACGGAACCGCTTTGTTCGATCCCCAAGTGCCAGGTTTAGATGGTCAGGTCCAAATTACCTATACAGTAACAAATACCGAAGGATGTTCTTCCGAAAAGAGTCAATCGGTCAAGGTAGTCTCCTGTGCCACTCCTACGGTTGAGCAAATAAGCCCATGCACACCCCGTGAGCAAGTAGCGGGCAGCCAAGGAAATGCCAGTACTCCGGAGGACGGCCAATTTGAAGAGCAAATCATCATTCTAGACTTGAGTGGAAGTACTTGGAAAATGATCCAGTGCGAAGGCTTTTTCCAAGCGCAAAGTGAACATCCACCCATTACCCCATTAGATTTTGATCTCACAGGAGGTGGCCTAAACCTCGTTGAAGGTGCTCCAGGTGTATTTGAACTATCCGGCATTCACGTGGATGCTCTCGGTTATAATGTTCAAATAACGAACGGCCCCGACACCCTAACGCTTACCAATACCTGCTATTACCCAAATCCTTCTATGAACACGCTCCCCGCTGGAATGTGTT
>JBCDIO010000494.1:0-3933 GCA_038748815.1 Bacteroidota bacterium | reverse complement strand
TTTGACTGATTTTTTTCGAGGCATTTTCTATACTGTTGGTTATCAGTTTTTTATAACTATAAAATGTCGCCTGTCTCCCCACTCGCCTTCTGACTGCAGTCGGAAGGCGAGTGGGGGTACAAAATGGGTAAGATTTTCTATAACATTTAGACACCCTTCTATTTTTTACCATTGATAATCAATTGTTTATCGCTTTAAGGGTCTCTCGGTTTTTTCAGAATGCAGCTGCTCATCTAAGAGTTAACTCCGATAAGTGCAAGACTGATCGTAATCCCCCACAAAGGCTAATGATATTCATCAAATGCGTTGGTCAGGGGAGCAGCTAATACCTTCCAAGTAAATATTGGAAAGTAGAAGCCCGTACCAATCGATGCCTGTTTTCTTATTGATCGCCCGCTATTTTTTCCTATTGTCATGCAGCCAAAACGCTAACCAAGAGGGCGATTATGTTTGTATCTTAGGTAAAATGGTGGCAGTCTCATAGTCCCCAGAATGCTGTTATCCCTCAATTCCTATAAAAGCAACTAATGAGCGAAGACTTCCACGCCAAGTATCCGGACATTCCCTACCTAAGAGCCCGGGCCAAGCAAAGGATTCCCAAGTTCGCCTTCGAGTATTTGGACGGAGGCTGTAATTCTGAAATCAACCTTCATCGCAATACGCAAGAAATCCGGGAGGTGCAATTGAAGCCGTACTATTTGCGGGACTACCAAGGGGCTTCCCTCGAAACTACTTTATTTGGTAAGACCTACGCTGCTCCATTCGGAATCGCCCCCATTGGTTTGCAAGGTATGATGTGGCCTAAAGCCTCCGAAATTCTAGCGAAAGCCGCTTTTGAACAGAATATTCCCTACATTCTTAGTACGGTCGGTACGGCTAGTATAGAGACCATCGCTGAAATAACGGAAGGCAACGCCTGGTTCCAGTTATACCACCCGAAAGAAACCGAACTGCGCGATCAAATTTTGCAAAGAGCCAAAGCGGCGGATTACCCCGTTTTGGTCCTCTTAGCGGATACGCCCACCTTTGGATACCGATCTAAAGAGATTATCAATGGACTGTCGATCCCACCGAAAATGACGATCCAAAACATCCTCCAAATTCTTTCCAGACCAAGCTGGGCCTGGCATACCTTACTGGCGGGCCAACCCGAGTTCAAGACGCTAAAGCCCTACATTCCGAAAGGACTAAGCCTGAAACACCTAGGCTTATTTATGAATAAAACCTTCAGTGGGAGAATGAACCCCGACCGGATTAAACCTATTCGCGACCAGTGGACCGGTAAATTGGTGCTGAAGGGCGTAACGAGTGAGGAGGATGTAGAAAAAGCAATCGCGTTGGGCCTCGATGGTATCATCGTCTCCAACCACGGAGGCCGCCAGTTGGATCGGGGCGAATCCACGATCAAACCGCTGAGCCGTATCGCACAAACGTATAAAGATAAAATCACGGTAATGATGGACAGTGGTATCCGCACCGGACCAGATATCGCCGCCGCGATGGCCTCGGGAGCAGATTTTACTTTCTTAGGTCGTTCTTTCATGTATGGGGTAGCGGCACTAGGAGAAGCGGGAGGTAACCACACGATCCACATTCTCAAAAAACAACTTCGACAAGTGATGGAACAGATAGGTTGTGAAAGAATAACCAATTTTCCTGATTATCTTGTTTAAAACGCAGCACTCCAAACCCTTTCCAGTTTGATTAGATTCTGAAAGGGAGGCCAATTTTACCTTCACCCCAAGAAAGATTAAACCATGCTTTGGTTTGAAAAATTAATGGGATTCTCCGAAGAATCTCCAGAGCAAGTCCGGAAAAACATTGCATTAGAAGGAGAATGGATGAAGTCCTTGGTCAATCATCAATCCTATCAATGGGGGCAATTAGAAATCCCCACCTTGGCGGAATTAAGAACACAGGCCGAAGCTTTCTCAACCTCAACCGCTGAGTCTAGCTTCAAGGTATCAGAAGTGATTGGGGACGTACAGCTATTTCACCTGATTGCCGACAACCAAGGGGCTATCTTTCAAGCTGCTTCTCAGTTCAACTTATTGGAAATGGTCGGCCCTTCCGTTACTCCGGAAGCAGGGGTAGGACAATATGAGTATGACAAGACACAAGGCCCCGCCTGTGCCATCGCCTGTGGAGCAGGAACCATTTACCGAAATTATTTCGTGCAGCTGGGCGATTCGATTGGGCAAACAGCAGATCAGCAAGTTGATTGCCTAGACCAACTTGCTGCCTATTTTGATAATGAGCAGTATGGGCACTGGACCATGCGGAATGGCTACGCATTTGTCAGTGAAGAGGGCTTAAAGTTTATTTCCCAGCGGATCAGGGGCTTAACGAGCCAGGAATACGAGCAGTTAAAAGGCCTGTTGAGAGTGGGAATCCAAGGGAACACCGAGGTGACCATCAGTCCGTTACAGCACCTGGTCCATCAGGTCTATTGCTCGGGCCTACCGGTCAATTATTCTCCGGTAGAGTCGGCCTTATGGGAAGACTTTGCCAGGCTGGTTTTGGAAGCAACCTACGAGGCGACCTTCCAAGCCGCCAGGATCAACTTCCGGAAAACGGGAAACAATAAAGTGTATTTAACTTTAGTCGGTGGAGGCGTGTTCGGAAACAAATCCGAATGGATTATTGACTCCATTTTGGTCAATCTGCGTAAGTTTACCCACCTTCCCTTAGACGTGAAGTTTATAAGCTACGGGCAATCTAATGCAATGGTACGTTCGATTATAGAGCGTTTCCAGCAGTAGTCGGTTCATTGGCGCGAACGGGCCTTCACTTCTTCCAGTAGGGCCTCCGTGGCATCTTCGTCTGGCTTGAGATGAATAAAACTTCCATTTGCTTTGCTGGTTAATTTGCGCAGATTGGTAATGGCTTTCCGGTCCGATCCTAAGCCTACCACCGATAGCACGATGTTCTGGTTGGCATTGATGCGGAGCTGGTCTTCCTCCGACAGGTCGAACCGCCCGTCGGTAACTAAGATGATTTCATTATTTCCCTGCTCCAGGAAATGCGCTTTGGTATAATCGTAAGCCAATTGTAAACCCCGGTTGGCTTTGGTGCCTCCCGCAGCTACGAAGCTGTCTATCAATTGATAGAGGCTGTCTTTTTGGATGACGCCTTGGGTTGAAAAATGGATGAGGGCAGTATCCGCAAAGCTCATCAGCGTAAGTCCGTCAATATCTCGTAATTGACCAATCAACCGTTTTAAGGATGCTTGGAGCAGCGGCAATTTAGAGGAAGCCCGCATGGAGGCCGAGCGGTCAATCAGAAAGACTAAATTATTAGCCTTGTATTCTTCCACCGTCAATTCGGTCGGCTCGGAAAGTTGGGGCAGGCTTGGAACCGGATCTGGGGGAAGGGGCGCCGTCGTAACTTCCTCACGCTGGCTAGAATCGCTGCGCAATCGAAAGATATCCCCCGATCCATAACTGTGTTTGTACGAAACGAAATAGGCATAATCGGATGCGGGGGAGAGGCAATAATAGATTTCTGAAAAATTGCTATTGACCCGAAATCCAAGATTTTCAGGAGCTGACCAGCGCAGCCACGATTGGTCGAGCCGCCGGGAGAAGTAGATGTCGTCCTTCCCGTAGCCGCCGGGCCGATTGCTGGCGAAATACAGCGTACTTCCTTCTTCGTCCAGAAAGGGCGTGGTATCGTCAAAGTCTGAGTTAAGGGGCTCCGGTAATTTGAGGGGGGCTTGCCAGCGTAGTTCCAGCCAGGTGGCGGAAGGATTCTTGGACTGACAGACGTAGATATTCTTCCGCTCCTTTTCGGCAAAGCTGAGAAAGAGCGTCTTAGTGGGGCGATGCAAGAAGGCATTAATAAACCGCCCTTTCGCCCGGCTTTGTAAACCGGGAATATCAATTGGCACATACCGTTCTTGACTGGGCAAGTACCAGGATAAGCCAGTAGTTT
>JBCDIO010000493.1:0-3936 GCA_038748815.1 Bacteroidota bacterium | reverse complement strand
AATCCCACGAATCTTGAGGTTTAAAAAAACGACTCCAACAACAAAGCTGGAGAAAAAACCAAACACTAAAGGCAAGGGTAAAATCCTCTTGTTCTTTTCTGTAATCAGAAAAAGAAAAAGAACTGTTTTTACGGCGGGTATGGCTAGAAGTGTATACAGTTCTGGTCCGGGACGTGCCATAGTTTTGGGCTCAAGACTGGTGCAATAGCCTAATTACTCGACTTATCCCCCACCGGAGCACTTGCGTGGTAATGCTCGTGTACGATCTGAGCATACTCGTCTAATAGCTTCCGGAGCTGATCTCGATCTGAGCCTTGTACGATCATACCCACGTGATAGTCCTTCTGCAATCTCCATACCACCTCGGGGGCCTGGAAAGGCCCTTGGTCCGGATGTTGAAACCGAGATAAGGAGACGAGAATACCCGCATAGTCGTTGCGGGGAGTAGGTAAAGAGTAAGGTGTACCTAGTGCTTTCGCCGTTTCAATCTTTGCCCATTCTCCCCATAGATTAATACCAGATCCTGCTTCTACCATTTCGGCTAGGTGAGCACCACCCACCCGAGAACTAGTTTCCAAGAAATAGTATTTACCATCTTCGTGGCAGCGGATAAACTCGGTATGCGAAGCACTAAACTGCATACCAAAACCCGATAAAACCTGAGTATTTAGGACCTGCAAGGCTTGGTCTTCTTCGGAACCATAGGGTAGAATCATAGAACGGAAGATGCCACCTCCGTGGGCCACTTCGAAGGGTGTCGCGAGGTATTTTGAAACCCGACAGAATACAACTTCTCCATCAACCGTTAAGGCATCCGCATGGTATACATCGCCCGGTTTGAATGATTCTAATAAGTACCGGTGCCGTTCTTCACCCAAACCATCAATTGCGGACCACAATTCTTCTTCCGAATAGATTTTTTTCATGCCGGTAGTAGAAGCCTCCGCCCGTGGTTTAAGGATCCACGGAGCGGGTACCCGCTGACAATAGGCATGAATGGCCTCGTTGTTGAATAAGCCGGTAAAGGCAGGAACAGGAATCCCTTCTTCTTCGGCTTTCATCCGCATGGCCAGCTTATCCCGGAAGTAACGCGCCGTCGTCTGTCCCATGCCCGGAATGCGAAATTCTTCGCGTAGGTAGGCTGCTTTCTCGACATCGAAGTCGTCTAAAGCGACAATCCGATCAATGGAACGCTCGCGCATCACGTGGGCCATACCCAAGGTGAGTTGCTGATAGTTTTCGGCCGAATTTTCGTCCGATTCCATATAGAAGAACTCATCCACGGAATCTCTGGGCCAATCGGCGTGTTCCAGGCTTTTTACCGTAAGCAAGTAAACCGTGTTACCGGCTGCTTTGCAACTTTTTAAAAAATCACTGCCTTTGAAATAGCAGGATATGCACAGGAAAGTCTGGGGTTTGGAAGACATACTTAATGGCTTATGATGAATGGGATTGTATAGTCGATTCGACAAAGGTCAGCAACAGTCGGATACCGAAACCGGTAGCTCCTTTCTGCTTGCTAAATTCGGAATCCCCTACGGCCATACCGGCAATATCTAGGTGGGCCCAGCGGGGGTGATTATCGGTGAAAAACTGTAGGAACTTAGCGGCCGTGATGGCTCCAGCCATCGGTTTTCCGCTAAAATTCTTAATGTCGGCCACATCCGACTTCATTTGGTCGCCGTATTCTTCCCAAATAGGAAGCCGCCATAGTCGTTCCCCCGATTGCTGCCCCGCAGCGGTTAGCTCTTCGGCCAATTGATCATTATTAGTGAAGAGCCCAGCGGCGGCATACCCTAAAGTACGGATTACACTACCCGTAAGAGTAGCTACGTCGATCAAGGTATCGGCGGGGTGATGCTTTAGACTGTAAGCAATACCGTCCGATAGAATCAATCGACCCTCGGCGTCGGTATCAATAATTTCAATGGTTTTGCCACTGTACGATTGGATGACATCACTTGGCTTAACGGCCGTGGTACCGATAGAGTTATCGGTAGAAGGCACAATAACTACCAAGTGAACCGGTAATTGCAGTTTTGCAATGACTTCCATAGTGCCAAGAACAGCTGCAGCACCTCCCATATCACTTTTCATAAAGTGCATGTTATTGGAAGGCTTTAAGGATAGTCCGCCGGTATCAAACGTAACCCCTTTCCCTACCATCGTGATTCTGGGAAGGGGCTCGGTATTTTCTGGTTTATACTCACAGATAATGAATCGAGGAGGCGTAGGGCTAGCTTGGTTTACGGCTAGTAAGGCATAAAGCCCGAGCTGTTCGATCTCCGGTTTCTCCATCACTCGAACGTTAAATCCATTTGCTTGCCCCGATTGTAGGGCCCAATTTGCGATGTCGTTGGGCACTTTCTTATTGCTGGGCGCATCGACTAGCCGGAAAATTTCCAGCTGGGTTTCGGCAATCGCCTGCGTTCGTTGGCTAATGGCGGTAATACGATCTTCGTTTAGGGTGGCAGAAATATGTACCACGAGTTTTGCGAGGTCAAACCGCTGTTTCTCTTTATCCGTTTGGTATTGGGCAATTTGGTAAGAGCCTTGGGCAAAGCCGTTAAGAAAAGAATCGATCAAAATCGCTTGTTCGCTTTCCTCGAGATGGGCGCAAGCCAAAAGAACCGGTTCGTCAAATAGATGTGAATGATGATGGGCGATTTTACGAGCGGCCAGGATTGAAGACCTTAAATTATGCGGGTCGGAAATCGAGCAAAGCACCACTCTTAACCCTTGTGGCGTATACAGTTCTTTCGCTTTTTGCTTGCCCGTCTGAAGATCCTGCTCGATCACCGAAAAAGGAATCGATGCTCCATCGAGTTCATTCGCCTGGAAGGCCACTTCTAGTGCGGAGTTTTTTAGAATGGGTAATATTGCCGTGCGGCAGTTATTTCTTTCGATTGAATTGATCAGAATTTGCATTCAACTTTTTTTAGCAACTCATCAGAGACTTGCATCTAAGCAAGGCTTATGCATAAAATATGGAAGGATAAGTAAGATGGGATCGTAGATTGTCGAATTCGATCGATACATTGGAGTACGACGCAACAAAAGTAGGGATAAGTGCTTGATTCATCCCTTTTCGGATATGAAATTTTTTTTGGGAGTAGAAAATTGCTTTCTACAAACAACCATTGACACTCATTTGCTGCTAGCGATTGGGGTAAAATAGCCATTCCAAGGCACTGGGGAATTCACGGCCCCAGCGGTGTTCATTATGCTGCCCATTGGGGTCGATTGCCAGCTTGAATTCCATCATTTGACCTTCGTGTCCTTTTTGTTCGAGGGCCTCTTTGAACCGACGAATATTTGGTACCATGTTCTCACTTTCTTTACCACCCGCGTACAGATAGATTCGACTGGATTCAGGCTGTTCAAATTGGATAGCATTAAAGTGGATATTGGGGGCAACCCAGAGAGAAGGTGAGAAGATCATGAGTTTTCCATACACCTCCGGATACATCAAGCCGGCATAGATACTGATCAGTCCGCCCATGCTACTTCCCCCAATTCCTGTATTCTCCCGATCGGTAAGCGTTCGGTACCGATGGTCTACATAAGGCTTTAGGTGGTCGGCTAGAAAACGCACGTACTTTTTACCATCACCGGCCCCAATGGTGGTTCGATAGGAGGGGGTGAATTCAGAGATTCGATCTTTTTCCGCGTGGTCGATCGCAATGATGATCACCTCGTGGGTCAATCGTTCGGCCATCAGAGCTAACCGTTTGTCGACTTCCCAGCTACCGAAAGGAGCATAGTCATCAAAGAGGTTCTGGCCATCTTGCAGATATAAAACAGGGTAATGCTTGTCGGTTTCGTAGTAGTTGTAGGGCAGTAAAGCCGCAATGCGACGGGTTTTGATCAAGCTTGGAATGTCAAAATCTTCTTCCAATACCTCAATAATCGGTAAATATTGATCCTGGTAGGCTT
>JBCDIO010000492.1:0-3951 GCA_038748815.1 Bacteroidota bacterium | reverse complement strand
CTTTACAGCTCAAAAATGGGCCTACAAAAAGCTCTCGGAGCCATTGACAAACCAACTAATCTATTATGAGAAATTTTGTATTTGGAATTTTTGTTGTGTTGACCGTTACCGCCACCACCGGATTTGGTCAATCCGATTCTACCTTACTGCTACCGGATGTGATGATCAAAGGAAACCGGATCGACATGCCGTTTTCTGAAACCGCCCGTTCGGTCGAAGTGATGACCCGGGAACAGATTGAAGCTGCCCCGGTGATTAGTGTCGCTGAACTTCTACAATACGCGGCCGGTATCGATGTTCGCCAGCGCGGAGTACACGGTGTACAAGCCGATATTAGTATCCGGGGTGGAACCTTCGATCAGGTGTTGATCTTAGTAAACGGCATCAAACTAGCGGACCCACAGACGGGACATCATGCCTTAAACTTACCGGTAGATATTGAGCAGATCGAGCGGATCGAAATTCTGAAAGGGCCTGGTGCCCGAATTTTTGGTCAGAATGCTTTCGCCGGGGCCATTAACATCATCACTCGAACACCCGAAGAGAAATTCCTGCGCATCGGTGTACAGGGTGGGCAGTATACGCTAGGAGGCCTCAAGGTTTCCGCTAGCCTTCCGATAGAAAAAGCGCAGCACTACTTCTCGTACAGTCGCGATTTTTCGGAAGGATATCGCTACAATACCGATTATAATATCAGCAACTTCTTCTACCAAAGTGACCTGCAACGGGGCAACACCAATTACCGAATCTTGGCCGGTTTGACCGAGCGGGCTTTTGGGGCAAATGGGTTCTACGCGAGCCCTGACTTCATGGATCAATACGAAGAAATTCAAACTTCTTTGGTAGCCGTCGAAGCACAAACCGAAAAGGGAAATTGGACCACTACCTCTCGGCTGTCGTGGCGCCGCAACCAAGATGAATACGTTTTCGTACGCTCCAATCCTTCGATTTATCGGAACCTCCACATCGGAAACACCCTAGGAGCAGAAGTGCATTCCGCTTGGCGCAATAGCCTAGGAACCACCGGTTTAGGTTTAGACCTACAACAAATCCGACTACAGTCCAACAATCTCGGCTACCACAACCGAACCGTCGTTTCGGCTTTCGTAGAGCACCGCTTCCAGTGGGGTCGCTTAGATGTTATTCCGGGCGTTCTTTTCAATTACTTCTCCGATTTCGACGCCAATTTCTTCCCGGGCCTAGACGTCGGTTTCCGCCTGAACTCCGGACTTCGTCTATTTGCGAACGTAGGCCGAACGTACCGGGTCCCCACCTTTACCGATTTGTACTACGAAGATCCCGCAAACCTGGGTAATCCAGAATTACAGCCAGAATCCGCAATTACCTACGAAGGAGGGATTAAGTGGAACTACCAGGGTATTCAAACCCAGGCCAGCTACTTCCGTCGCGATGGGCAAGACCTGATCGACTGGTCTCGCGCGGTAGATACCTTGCCTTGGCAACCCGCTAATTTCGGGAATGTTATGGCCCAAGGAGCAGAACTGAGTGCCCAGGCTTATTTCCCCGTTCTCTTACAGAATGAGGACGCTTGGTTACGCCGTTTGACTCTTTCTTACACGTATATCGATGCAGAAATTCTGGAAAACGACGCGGCATTCTCTCGCTATTCCTTAGAGAATCTACGGCACCAGTTCAATGCAACGTTCGAATATCGAATTGCAAAGCGCATTCACCATACGATCACCTACCGGTACACAGACCGAGTGAATCTGGGCCCTGTGTCCCTGATTGACACCCGCATTCAATACCGAGCGGACCGTTGGGATTGCTTCCTAGGGGCTACCAACCTAACCGACGAAGAATACCGGGAAACCAACCTGGTCATCATGCCCGGTCGCTGGATTCGGGGTGGATTCTCCGTAACCTTCCGCTAGCCCCGGATAAAGATATTCGCTGGTCAAAAAGTTCGCCTTCTTCATGCCCTGAATACGCAGGAGAAGGCGAGCTTTTTGAAAGGCGTTTACTTTCCTTCTCACCGTCCCTCTCCCCCGCTTTTTTCGTACCTTCCGCTCACCATGAAATTTGGAAAACTCAACGATATATCGGAGGTAGACTTCCAGCTCCCCGCAGACCCCACAGATACTACTGAATGGTTGGCTGATCTTCCTTTTCCAAAGGAGCGCAGCCGGGTGTACATTGGCTGTACCGGTTGGAGTATGAAAGAATGGGTAGGTCCCGTTTACCCTAAGGGTACTAAAGCCAAGGACTACCTCCTAGAGTACGGAAAGCAGTTTAATACCATTGAACTGAATACGACCCATTACCGGATCCCCAGTCCGGCTTTGGTTGAAAAATGGATACAAGAGACCCCGGACGATTTTCGATTCTGCCCTAAGGTACCGCAGGTCATCAGTCACGCCCGTGATTTGGGAATAAACAGCGGGCGGTTGATTGAATTTACTGCAGCCTTGGAAGGGCTTTTACCCAAACTAGGGGCCTGCTTCATGCAATTTCCGCCCTACGTGTCTACCGAGCACCAGCGTCGCATATTACAGTTTCTGGACCACTGGCCCAACCACCTCCCCCTATCGTTGGAACTCCGGCACGAAAGTTGGTTTACGCAAGGGAGTACGAGTTCTACCCTTTTTGCCGAACTCAGAAAGCGGGGCATTGGTTTAGTTATTACCGATGTAGCTGGTCGTCGGGATGTGCTACACCAGCAGTTATGTGCCGACCAGTTGATGGTCCGTTTCGTGGGCAACGGCTTACACCCCACCGATTACGAGCGGGTCGACGAGTGGGTGCAAAAATTAAACCAGTGGTTACAGTCCGGCCTCAACGATATTTATTTCTTCCCGCACGAGCCAGACAATATTCTGGCCCCGGACTTATGCCTATATTTATGGGAGCGTTTGCAATCTTACCCGGATATCGAAACTCGTGGACCAAGTCTGCCGCCCGACGCCGCCGGATCGCAAATAGCCTTATTCTAGCGGAATAACACAAAACTACAGAGCGATTTTATGGCAAATCAACCCGAAATCCCTTTTGTACATCGCGATATCAGCTGGCTTTCCTTCAATTTTCGCGTGTTACAGGAAGCCAAAGACCCATCGGTTCCTCTCTTCGAACGCATTAAGTTCTTAGCCATATATTCGAGTAATCTAGATGAGTTTTTCCGGGTACGGGTAGCCTCTTTGCGCAATTTGCTTCGGGTGGGCAAGAAAACCAAGAAACGGATCGAATATGAACCAAAGGCGGTTTTGAAAGAAATCCTCAAGATCGTCAACCGACAGCAAGAAGAGTTTAGCCGCATCTTCGAACAAGAAATTATTCCGCAGCTCAAAAGTCATAACATCAACTTGCTCCGCCGTTTAGATCTCAACCAGGAGCAGAAAGATTTCGTAGAGTCCTATTTCAATGATCATATGCTGCCCTACGTGCAGCCCGTATTATTAGTCAAGCACAAAATTCGCCCCTTCCTCAACAACGCCCAGCTGTATATGATTGTCTGGATGAAAGACAAGGAAGACCCTCAAGGCGAGAATAAGTACGGCTTGGTGAAGATTCCTTCGGATCACCTGCCTCGTTTTATTCAACTCCCTTCGGCAGCGGGAGAATATAATTTGATCATGCTCGACGATATTGTTCGGCATTCGATTACCTGGATGTTTCCTGGTTACGAAATCATCGATACCTATTCGATCAAGCAAACGCGAGATGCCGAACTATACATCGATGATGAATTTAGTGGGGACCTCATTGAGAAGATCAAGCATAGCCTCACCAAAAGACAGGTTGGAACGACCTCTCGCTTTGTATACGATCGCGAGCAGCCCGAGCATCTGATTAATTTTCTGGCCGAAACCTTTGGACTCGGCAAATACGACACCCTGATTGAGGGGCGCTATCACAATAACTTCGACTTCTTCCGCTTTCCAGACTTCGGAATGACCAACTTGAAGAATCATCCCCTTCCGCCCCTACCCT
>JBCDIO010000491.1:0-3958 GCA_038748815.1 Bacteroidota bacterium | reverse complement strand
TGGAAAAACGGGAAGAACCTACAGTATCTTGCAAATGGTAATAGAACCATTCTTTGGGTACCCACAGGAAGCGATCATTGGGCTTTTGTCGATAATAAGCGGCGAGTTCGGTTTTGAGATTCCCCTTTTTCTTGATCTTTTCGTCCATTTCAAAGACGATTTCATTCTCCACCAGAAAGGATTGATCCTCTTGCAAAAATTTATTGGTGGTACAGCCCGTCAGAATAACGAAGAACAGGCCAACCAAGCACAATGCTCGCCAATAAAAAGTGTGTTTCAATCGCATATTTAGGATCAATAAAAAGGTATCCCGCAAATTTACTAGCTTCTATTTGGAATGTTGGTCTGCTGCCTTTACTTTCGACTCTTTCGGAGCCCAGTACGGAAAATCAACTACTATATAGATGGTATTAAGGTACAGAAGGTTCGTTCATAAACCCGGATAATTTAGAAATGGGAATTTCCACTGCTACAATCAAAGTAATCCGCTCCCTAAAGCTAAAAAAGTTCCGACAAATCCACGGAACCTTCGTTGTGGAAGGGGAGAAGCTAGTTGGCGAACTCTGCCGGGAACGCAGGAGTGATATTGAACAGATATATGCACTAGATACGTGGTCTGCGCCTGCTGGCAACTGGCCGATTACACGCATTTCGGTCAAAGAATTGGAACGCATTTCCAATTTAAAAACACCGAATCAGGTAGTAGCGCTGGTCCGACAGTTTGAGTTTCCAGATAAGGCTCCGGTTTTTAGTCCCGGACTTTACCTAGAGTCTATTCAGGACCCGGGCAATCTAGGTACTATTCTGCGCATTGCTGATTGGTTTGGAATTCCCCAGGTTCACTGTTCACCCGATACCGTTGACGCCTACAATACGAAAGTTATTCAAGCTTCCATGGGTGCTATATTTCGGGTCGACCTAATTTACACGGAGATAAACGATCTGTTAAAGAAATACCCAGATGTTCAACTATGGGCAACGACGCTGAACGGACAAGATATCTTCGAAGCACCCATTAGTGGACCAGCACTGCTGGCGATCGGTAATGAGTCCAGAGGTTTAAGTGCTCCTCTAATTAGTAAAGCACACGGGCAGATCAGAATTCCGGGTGGGGGCCAGGCTGAATCACTGAATGCCGGGGTAGCTACGGGGATAATCGCCGCCTTATACCGACAACAAAATAGACCCTAAGCCTTCACCTACTGAGGAGCTAGTCGCAACTCCGCATTGGCATCATCCACCAACCAAAACTCACTTCCTGTAAGTCGTAATATGTCAAAGGTTTGGTAGCCGTTATAGAGAAAAGCGAGGGTGTCTCCGGTTACAATCCACCGAAATCGGTCGTTGTCATCCGTTAACTCCCAAGTGCCCGTCAGGGTCTCCTCACCACTAGGAAAAATAGGAAAAGTAATACTGGCTTCTCCCTGTCGGGTGAAGGTGAATTGGTAATCAGTATATTCTTGCTCAATTCTACAACCGGAAGCATTGGAGGCTTGGTCTACGCTCCAGGTATTGTTGATCCGTGCCGCCCGCGATTGGAAGCTTAGATACACTCCATCTTCGTATTTCTTACAGGAGAAAAGGCACAGGCTTAAAAAGATCCAAAGGAGCATTTTTTGCGGCATAGCTACAGTTTATAAGAAATACTCTAAATGCTGGTAAACAAGTTGGACCGGTAGTCCCATGATGTTGGTGTACAAACCTTCTATCCGAGCAATTTTGCAGTGACCAATCCACTCTTGAATAGCGTAGGAACCGGCTTTGTCATAAGGCTGGTAGTGATCAACGTAGTATTCGATTTCGGCCCTTGAAAGCGGCTCTAGGCTTACGTCTGACACCCCGGAAAAGGTCCGATGTTTTTCGGCATTAAGTAGGCAGACACCAGTGACTACTTGGTGTTTGTTGTCAGCTAAGGCTTCTAGAATGCGAATCGCGTCTGCTCTATCTTTAGGTTTTTCGTAGATCTTACCGTCTAGAAGTACTACGCTGTCGGCCGTTAGCATAACCTCTCCAGATTGTAAAAAGTGTTTACTAGCCCGGGCTTTTTTCTCTGCAAGGTAAGCGGCAACCTCCCGCTTGGCGAGTGTTTCTGGGAAAGATTCGTCTACGTCGAGTGCTTGAATACGAAACGTAAAACCCGCTTCTTCCAGCAATTGCTTCCGACGGGGTGATTTAGAAGCTAAAACAATCGGTATATTAAGTACGGGTGGTTTCATAGATTAGTACATGAAGGGTAGTAGAAAAATCCCTGCAAACATAACGAACTTTGCCCATTGGCTAGCTTGGTGATACGTATCTTTCGTTGGTGCTCCCCGTAAAATCCATACTGCCCAAACGGACGGAAAGAATACGGTTAGTAGTAGCAATACGCTGCCTATCCAGCTCCCTTGGAGGAGGAGATAAGCACCCAGGGCTAATTCTAAGGAAATAAGTAATACGCCTAAAAGGCGAGTGAAAAACAAGCTCCGCCGTTGCCCCCAAACAATGGGCATAGTGCGGCAACCATCAGCGGCATCTCCTTCTTGGTCTTCTAAATCCTTGATGAGCTCTCTAAACCAAGTAGAAAGAAAGGCAAAGCCGAGATAGCTTATTAATAAACTACCCAGTAGCAGGGCAATGGAGGGTCGTTCTTCTACTAAGGTGCGAAAGGAAAGACGTTCGGCAAACCAAACGATACCCGCCACAAAAGCACAGAAAAAAGAAACTACCAAATTACCAATAAGAAAGCCTCTCTTCCAACGCCAAGCGTATAGCCATAGCAGTCCATTAGCCAAAGGGTACAGTAGTACCAGAGGAATATTCTGGACGTACCAAGCTAAATAAAGAGAGAGAAACAGGCCCGCCAGTAATAGAACCCAATAGAGATACCAGGCGGTAGTTACGGTCATTAAGCGCTCCAAAATCATTCGTCCTGGTTTATTCCGACGATCAATATCAAGGTCATACAGATCATTAATGATGTAACCGCAGGCCGCGATGATCATGGTGCTGATCACCAGACCCGCAAAATGCCAATAATCCAAAGCAGTGGAAAGCTCCGCCAAAGCAAAGAGGGGGCGGATTAGGAAGTAAAAGACAAAATACTGGGTGAGGGCAACAATCAATAAGTTTGGAAAACGAACGAGGCGCAAAAAAGCAAGCAACATATACCTTCGATTTGATTCGGCACCAAGTAAAAAAAGAAATTCCCTTGGGTTGCTACGCACCAAGGGAATTTCAAGTTAGTATTTTTTGGTAGCACCAGCTAACAATGGTGCATTGCTTCCTTTATTTATTCGTTGTCGGCCATTTTTTATGTAGCCTCATCACTTTTTCAATTACATCGCGCACACAACCAGATCCCCCTGGAATGGTAGAGATATAGTGGGAGATGTCCAAAATCTCTCGAGCGGCGTCACTTGGGCAGGCCGGTAAGCCTACCCGCCGCATCACTTCGTAATCAGGAACATCATCACCCATATATAAAATTTTATCGGCATCGATTTCGTAATGCTCCGTGAATTCATGAAACGTTTCCAGCTTATTTTGGATACTGTGGTATACATCTTCAATACCCAGATTTTTGAGTCGTTGGACGACTCCTTGGGACTTTCCTCCCGTGATGATGGCAACTTTGTATCCCGCTTGAACGGCCGCTCGGAGCGCGTAACCGTCCCGGGTAGACATTTTCCGCAGTAGCTTCCCATCTTCGAGTACTAGTAATTCACTATTGGTGAGGACACCGTCCACATCAAAAATGAAGCATTTGATGTCTCGAAATTTTTCAAGTGGATTCATAAGACGGATCTATTGATTATCTCGCCATTCATAGACCCATTTAGCCTGGATTTGCTCTAAATGGCCTTCACTGGAGTCTTCGCGTTTTCCTTCGAAGCTCGGTATTTCCAGGATCCATTCTAGCAAGTCCGTGAATCGAATCCGGTAAATCTTACTCTCGCTAAAGTCATCCCCGAAACGC
>JBCDIO010000490.1:0-3958 GCA_038748815.1 Bacteroidota bacterium | reverse complement strand
TAACAAACGAACATAAAAAACCGGCCATAGGTGCCCAAGTTCTACTCGGGGATCGAATAACCCAAACCAATGAGTTCGGATTCTTTCACTTCCCACAAGCTACCCTCAATCTGAAAGGGACCACCATACAGGTACATAAAGAGGGGTATTTCCCCGCTAGCCGTACTTTTTTCCCACTGCCTGATTCAGACCAACGCATCCAGATTCAGCTAGTTCCAATGGTTTTTAATCACTCTTTTAATGCCGGATTGGGAGCTACGGTAATTACCAACGGTGGAGCCAGCGTTTCCTTCCCAGCCAACGCCATTATGGACGAAGAAACCGGAGTTCTTTACCAAGGGGAAGTACAAGTGGCCACCCATTGGTTAGATCCTACTGATCCATCAACTATCGATCAGATGCCCGGTAGTCTACACGGACTCACCCCAGATCTAGAACCAGGAGCTTTAGCTACATACGGCATGATTGCCGTAGAGCTGCGAAGCCCAGAAGGAGACCCCTTAAACCTTCATAGAGATGCCAAGGCGACTCTACATATGCCAGTAACGGATGCCCTAAAGACCGATGCTCCAACCACTATTCCTTTATGGTACTACCACGAAGACTTGGGCATTTGGGTAGAAGAGGGTATGGCTACACTAGCAGATGGAACATACCAAGGCGAGGTTTCTCACTTCTCTTGGTGGAATTGCGATTTGTTCATGGAAACAGCTTATATAACGTTTCGTTTATTAGATCCGACCGGTCAGCCTTTAAACCAAATGACCGCTTTCCTAACCCTTTCATCGGGAGCCGTAAGCTCGGCTTCTACCACTGATGCCGATGGCTTTTATAATGCCCCGGTACCAGCCAACGAGGTATTTAACCTACAGCTAGTCACGAGTTGCGGAGAGATTGTTTTTCAACAAGACTTAGGGCCGATAAGCGGTAACACAAACCTTGGAACTATAATCCTAGATAATCAAATCGGCACAACCTATGAAGCGAATGGGCTAGTAATGGATTGCAACAACCAAGCCCTAGAAAGTGGATACTACATCTTGGTGGAACACCCCAATGGCATTCTCGATTATCAATATTCGACCGAGGCGGCGTTCAGCATTTATGAATGGGCCTGTGGAGGAATATCTTCTATCACCGTACAATTTTTTGATTTGGAGAATGGCCAAATCAGCCAGTCATATAACATCAATCATAATCAAGCCAACGACTTGGGGGTAGTTGCTTTGTGTGAAGAAACGCTACCGTCAGTGTTAACTGTCTCGGTTAATGGTACTACCCACATTTATGAAGACTTTACTGTCCTGTTCTACGAAGATAGCACTCGAATAAATACCACCTACGAAGGAAACCCACCAACCAACTACAAATACTTTAGCGCCGTAGTAGGCGGTGCCAGCGTGGGTGATTTTAGCGGAAATAATCGGCACTATGCCCTGATTAACCACGATCTGAATTGGGTATTTTGGGAATACTATCAATTACAACCACAACAATACAACTCCTTTATCCTCGACGAATATGGAGACCAGCCTGGGGATATAGTATCCGGAACGTTTAGTGGCCTTTTATATAACCAAGCAGCTGGACAATTAGAAGAAGTCATGGGTACCTTTTATTACGAAGTTCCCTAGAAACGGAGGTTCAGTGGGTAGTCAAAAGACTACCCACATTTTTTCTTTGCCCCATGCAACTCTTTGGCGATAATCCGCCATTACTTATCAAACGGTAGACTACCCCAATATTTTTATCATCGCTCTTAGTACTTTGTAAACTAAGGAGCAACAATCCAAATGAAATGAAGATTTGGCAAATTTTCTTTGCTATGGCTTTCGCCATAAGCCTAGCCTCCTGTCGCCAAGACAACAACGAAGAGGTCATCATTGACCCGGTCATCGACAATACCGCCTGGGTAAATGATTACCAACCTGAAGTCGAAAACACGACGGCCGATGTATCCGGTTTTGTAGTCGATGAAAATAGCAAACCAGCCGTAGGTGCTGAAGTACGCTTGCAAGGGCAGAGTACCCAAACCAACGAATTCGGTTATTTTCATTTTCCACAAGCTACCCTCAATCAAAAAGGGAGTACTGTACAAGTCCAGCAAGAAGGTTATTTTTCGGCGAGCCGCACCTTCTTCCCACTCCCCAATGCGGATCAAAATGTAAAAATTCAATTGGTACCCATGGACTTCGATCAGTCCTTTAGTGCCAGTGCCGGGGCTACTATTACCAGCAACGGCGGTGCCTCCGTGGTCTTCCCCGCGAATGCCATTATAGACGAAGAAACCGGAACTCTTTACCAGGGCGAAGTGCTAATAGCAACCCACTGGTTAGACCCTACCGAGTTATCAACCATCGATCAGATGCCCGGCAGTCTGCACGGCCTAACCCCCGACCTGACACCGGGGGCTTTGGCTACCTACGGAATGATCGCCGTAGAGTTGCAGAGTCCAGAAGGAAAACCCTTGAATCTACACGGTGAAGCCCAAGCCACCCTAAATATGCCAGTACCTCAGGCCTTACAGGCCGATGCACCAGCGACTATTCCGTTGTGGTACTACCACGAGGATCTCGGTATCTGGGTTGAAGACGGCATGGCTATTTTAACCGATGGAAAGTATCAAGGCGACGTTTCTCATTTCTCCTGGTGGAATTGCGACTTTTTCCTAGAAACGGTCTATGTTTCTTTCCGCTTACTGGACCCCTTAGGAAATCCATTGCAGCAAATCACCGCTCAACTGACCTTGTCCTCTGGTGCGATAAGCTCGGCATCCGTCGTTGACGGGGATGGCTTTTACAGTGCGCCTGTCCCGGCCAACGAAGTATTTAACTTACAACTACAAACGGCCTGTGGAGAGGTGTTTTACCAGCAGGATTTAGGTCCATATAGTACAAGCACCGTCATTGGGCCAATTGCGGTCAATGTTTCTGGAGGAGCCACTTTTGAAGCGAGTGGTCAGGCGGTGGACTGCGGTTTTCAACCCCTGGAAAACGGGTACTATCTTTTAATGGAATATCCCAATGGAATTTCAACCTACAAGTATTTCGAAGAATCGGAATTCGCTATCTACGAATGGGCTTGCTCCGCTTCGTCTGATTTGATCTTGCGGGTCTTTGATTTAGAATCGGGTCAGGCTAGCCTAGAATATAGTGTGCCAACTAATCAAGCAACGGATTTAGGTAATATCCCAACTTGCGAATCGGGCGTCGTTACCTTTTTGGAAGTAGAAGTCGACGGACAAAGTGCCCTGTTTGATATCATAGAATTTTCGGCTGCACAAGATACCGCTGGCTTATATGCCTATGCATCTAACCAACCGGTTTTCGAACAAAATTTCTATATCGCCTTTAGCGCGGTGGGAGTAGGCGATTACAGCGATGACCACGAACACGTAAGCCTCAACAATGTATCCTTAAACTGGGACTTCCCCTACATTGGCCCGAATGGTATTCAGACCTACGATACCTTCATAATCACCGAATACGGAGATCAGCCTGGGGATATTATAGCGGGTAACTTCAGTGGTACCCTATACAACCAAGCGCAAGAACAATGGCAGCAGGTTTCTGCCAGCTTTGTCTACATTGTGCCTTAGCATCAAGCTGACTGGGTCGGCTCCGCCGACCCAAATTTTTTTTGAAGCATATGCAACGTTTTTGCGTGATCCATGCATTGCTTCATAAGACTCCGATTAACCAAATGTTTTTCAACCGCAAAATGAACTTCATGCATCGCATATTTACCTTTTTGTGCATCCTGCTAATGCTTAGTGCTTGCCGTAAGGAAGTCGATCAGGTGTCCATTATAGATACCCCTTTCGAACCGGGGATCATCGAAGGATATGAGTTGCCCGTCACCAACGTCGAAGCTTCTATACACGGATTCGTGCTCGATGAGAACGACCTCCCCATTGTAGGAGCCACCGTATTCCTCGAAAACATGGCAACTTTTTCCG
>JBCDIO010000489.1:0-3969 GCA_038748815.1 Bacteroidota bacterium | reverse complement strand
TTTTGATCCAGTGGCTTCCCAGTCGGCGGGCGTGTTTGTACCACTGGCTGGAGCACAGTGGAGTGAGCAAGTGCATCCCTATTTCCGAATTGACGGCCGGATATCGTATCGTTATAATCGACCCAAGTGGTCTGGTGTCATTAGTCTAGATGTACATAATGCCACCAGTCGTAAGAATACGAATTCGGTAGCCTACAATGCAGAGACGAATGAAACGTACTTCCGGCAATATCCGGGGGGTGATTTTATTCCCGTTCTTAGTTTTCAGTTCGATTTCTAAAGCTATCTTTAATACTTTGTAACCTACATTTCTAACCATTTTGACGGGTTCTTTTTGCCCACCCCATCGTTACGTATTCGCCTTTGTAGCTATGGCTACGAGCTTTCGCGCCTTGATCTGAACAAAAATCGCCTCGGTCAAAATATTCATTTCTTTAAGTTACAAAGTATTTCAGGAAAATCGAATGGAGTTATTTTATGGCAGAGATTGGTTTAGGTTTAGCCGCTTTAGGCCGCCCCGGGTACATCAACCTGGGACACCATCAGGATTTAGCTGGCCGCCAGGCGGTCGCTGATTTAGAAAGACATACCTATCATATGCTGGATCGGGCCCTTGCCTTAGGAATCCGCTACGTGGATGCCGCTCGTTCTTATGGAAGATCAGAGGTTTTTCTTTCCAATTGGATCGGGCAACGGTCCGATCTTCCCAGCGATTTTCGGGTGGGATCCAAATGGGGGTATACGTACACCGCAGACTGGCAGATTCAAGCCGAGGTACACGAAGTCAAGGAACACAGCCTAGCTAATTTTGTCAGGCAATGGGGGCTTTCCCAAAAATTGCTTCCTTTCTTAAAATTGTACCAAGTGCATTCTGCAACTTTAGACAGCGGCATCTTAGATCAACCAGAACTACATCGAGCCATGGCAGCCCTAAAGGAGAAAGGTATTTCAGTAGGGCTTAGCTTAAGTGGTACGAAACAAAGCGAGACCTTGCTAAAGGCGTTGGAAATCCAGGTTGATGGTGAACCTTTGTTTTCCTCGGTACAGGCCACGTTCAACGTTTTTGAACGATCGGTGGCTCCGGCGCTCCAGTTGGCACATGCTGCGGGTTGGCAGATTATCATCAAAGAAGCCTTGGCCAACGGCCGTTTGACGAATCGGAATAACCGTATGGAAGACCACCAGCAAATACAAGCTTTACGTTCGCTGGCTTCTGCTCATCAAACAAGTTTAGATGCTTTAGCGCTCGGTTTTGTACTCGCCCAACCTTGGGTAGATATTGTGTTAAGTGGAGCCGCTCAGCTTACTCACCTGGAATCAAATCTTCGGGCCTACGACTTAGTAGAACAAGCAGATTGGCAAGCACCGTTGTGGATGGACTTGGCGGAAAAACCAGGTTTATATTGGGCTATTCGGAAAAGCCTGACTTGGAATTGAGCAGGCGTTCTTAATAAGAAAACCCTCTATTTACTTTAAATAGAGGGATTTGTGTATCATTTAAGACTTAATTAGTCAACATCTACTACTTCCACTCCTTTCCAGAAGGCAACCCTCCCTTCAATGTGTTTAGCGGCATCTTTTGTTGTCGGGTAATACCACGCCGCATCGGCATTGTCTTTTCCATTAACAGATACCGTATAGTAGCTAGCGGTTCCTTTCCACGGGCAAACCGAATTGGTCGAGCTTTCCTTAAAGAACTCTTTGTTTAGGCTTTCTTCTGGAAAGTAATAGTTACTCTCTACGTTTACGAGATCATCGCTTTCTGCAATAACCTGTCCGTTCCAAATGGCTCTCTTTTTCATGGTATTGGTTTAAGTTGATCGAGCAATTGTATTTAAACTAGGACATTCTGAAAGAGAGAAAGTTCAATGTAGAGCGTCCTAGAAACGACAACAGGCTTCTCCACGGGAGAAACCTGCGTCTATACTCTATGTCGGGATCAAACAAAGATGGATCCAATAATTTCTAGGATCTTGTTTAGTGCTCCAAGATGGACCTCCAAACGCACTTTTTGTAAATGCTTAGTCCAATTTAATGGTGACTCTACTAACCTTATTATCTGGGGTATCGGAGAAGCCCAGATATTCGTTTCCACCGTAAATGACTACCACTTGGTACGACTCTAGGTTGAGGTCATCGAAGCGAGCAGCACCGCTAGAATTCGTATCGAAGCTAGCTAATGGTAGCGCATCCCCTTCTTTGAAAGTACCCGGATCGTAGATAGCTACCCGAGCGTCTTGGACCGGTTGTTCGGTTGTTTCACTAGAGGAGTGATTGCATAAACTACAATGCGTGGAATTAGAAACGACAGAAACCACTAAAGATCTTCCTTCAAATACTGGAAGATCTGCCGCCGTGATTGTGTCATTTACAGCTTCTTTTTGGCAGGAGGTAGTTAGCAAGAAAGCGGCCACAACAAATAGGTAAGTAAAGCGCATTATTTTTTGGTTGACAAGGTTTGATCGTCTACAATAAGACCAACGTTCTTTTTAAAGATACCAAAGTTTAACGGATATCCTGCGCCGCAGTCGGTGCATAAGCTAATTAATTATGTCTAAATACTTCTTTAACGAATTTTATGACGGTTGTGCGACATCCTGCTAAGGCGATTCTAATTGCTGTCGATGGAACTCCCGGAGCCCTGTTAAATCATCCGTGTTGATCCAGTCAAGGCCCATCTTTAGATAGGTAGCCCATACTTTTGTATTGGCAGGAAGTGCCCAAAATCGAAGCATTTTGCCCTCTTGGTGGGTTTGGTAGATAAGGGCGGCAATTTGTACTTGCTCGGATTCTGGGATAGAACGACGTCCTTTCCAGCTACTGTGATTGCGATACTGATCCGAGATGAGCGGCATCCAACTACTAGGAATACCTTTCCCCAAATCACTGGGCCTTCCATCTAATCTCAGTAAACGAAGAGAGTCACTCAAAATAGACTTTACCGGTCGATTCCCACTAACTAGCAAGATCATTGGAGCGGGAATTTCAAACTCTCCTTCGAAGCGTCGAAACAGATTTTGGTAAGGTAGAATGACCTCTTTTAGGGCTTCGTACATGCCTTTTTCTCCATTTTTTAGGTCGAGCATAAGGAATAAAGGTTGCCGATACCCGGGGTAGATAGCCCCCGATTCTTGCAATTTGGTTTGTAAAGGACGCAAGTATAAATGCTCAAGGGTATTTTCCTTTTGTCGAACCAAGGGGCGATGATGGCTCACGTAAAATGTGCCCTTTAGATAGTAGAGATCTACCTCGATGGAGGTAAATCCGGCTTCCAGGGCTTCTTCCAAAGGGCGGCTATGCTGATAATCATTATGGGCATGCCCGTAGGGAATGGGCAATACGTCCTGTGCCCTAAGCCAAAGAGGCGTTATGGTCAGATAAACTAGGACACACCAGATGGGTTGCGGTAACACGTCTGGCGTTTAGGATTGGTAAAATTGGTTGGCAAAGCGGATGATTGAGCGCACTTGCGCTTCGGCAAAAAGCTCTTGAATCTCCTCATCCATCAATAAAGTAGCATCCTCGAAGTTATCGAAAAAGAGATGCTCAATAAGGATCGCGGGCATCGCCGTTTGGGTCAGAATGTAGAAACGCGCTTCCTTATCGTGGTCACCGTCACTTAGATCTGGGCGCATCCGGATACGAGAACCCAGTAGGGTACTGACTTCTTCCCAAATGTAGGTGGCCAGGGTATCGGAGCGAGTGGAACCGGGAGAGGTGTAGACTTCGAATCCTCGCGCAGTGGTAGTAGCTGCATTAGCATGGGTAGAAACCACGAATCCTCGCTCAAAATTTCGATGGTACCAGTTGGCGGTTTCCACCCGATTTTGCAGGCTATTATCTAAGTAAGAATGCGAAAGAATTTTGTACTGGATGCGCAGTCGATCTAATTTCTGGGCCACTCGATATACGATCTGTCGATTGAACACCCCTTCGTAGAACCAGCCATTATCATGGAAGGTTCCACGG
>JBCDIO010000488.1:0-3975 GCA_038748815.1 Bacteroidota bacterium | reverse complement strand
TTGCATCATCTCCCGAAAATTAGCCGAGGGAACCACCGGGAATAAGAGGGTACAATGTTCGGCCAGAAATTTCAAGTCAGAAGTAGCTTGAATCCTTTCGTTTAGGGCCAAACCCATATGTTGATGCTGGGTATTGATTATTTCTACGATCTCCGCATTTCGGCTGTAGATCAAAACCTCGACATTATAGGCCAAGAGATTGGCGATGGCGGTTCCGAAACTGCCCGCCCCGATTACTCCAACATATTTACGGTCTGTCATGTACTTTGGTTTGATCTCTCGGCTTGAACCAGCTGCAAAGGTAACAAACAAATGCGGCTTCCCGTTTGCCGTATTGTGCCTGGGAATAATTGCTAATACCCCGGCGACTACTTGAACTCTTTCGTATTTTAATTTGGCTACTAGTCGTTATTCATTATCATGGATAACCACGAAATATCTATGCCCAAAACGCAATAGTTTGGATTGCTCTCACTCGCCCACAATGCTTAACTCGGGTACCTTGGGTTTACGAATTCTCTGCCAAAGAGGTCTTTACAGTTCAATACTGAGCCTCCAAGCAAGCTCTCCGCCATACATCCCCCATGCTTCTTTTATTACTGTAAGAACGAAACCCAGCGAGGCAGTCGGTAGGATGCTCGGAATGAATCAGGCCCATTTCCATTCTGCCCTCTCCAAGAAGGGTATACACTTATTCAGTGGTTATGATGATCCTTTTCAACCAACGATTTTGTTGGATAAACAGGCAACTGCTTTGGGGAATGCGCGTTCTATTACTAAACGCATTTTTACCGCTACCGAACACGCCGACTAACTATGCCAGATGAGGAATATCGGGTTATAGATTGGCAAAATGGTTAGCTGTTTTCATTAATATAATATCAAACGTGTACAGACTGCATACCAGGCTTTATCTCTTAGGAAGTATTGCACAACATTTTAGTCTTCTTACAGCGGCCTTACCCTTGTTAACGGCGGGTTGTTTAACGCTCAGCTACTGGTCATGGGGGCAATCGATTAGTGGTCCGGAGTGGGAGGCGCCTACTTATGCCCACGATAGTGTACGAATTCAGGATTTCGCCCAAGATCCAGAAGGGTATTGGATTTATTCTCCAGAATGCCCTCGACCCGCTCAGGCACCGGTACTGGTCTTTATGCATGGTTATGGAGGCTACAATCCGATGATCTACGGACAGTGGATAGAGCATTTGGTCCGACAAGGTAACGTGGTGATCTACCCTCGCTACCAACGAAACTTATACTTTCCAAGACCCAATGCTTTTGCTCCAAATGCCACCGTAGGCATCGCCGATGCGCTCCAAGTTTTGGTCAGTCAGAATGACATCCGTATAGATACCAGTCAGATGGCTTACGTTGGGCATTCTTACGGAGGGGTCATTTCGGCGGATATCGCGATCAACCATGCGGCTTATGGAGTTCCCAAACCCGCGGCTGTTATGATGGTTTCTCCCGGAACCAGCTTTTTAAACGGCGGCCGCTTAGAGTCCTACCAGGATATGCCAGCAGATGTTAAACTTGTTATTGTAACCAGTGAGCACGATGAAGTAGTGGGCGACGAATTTGCTTGGAAGGTATTTAAGGAAGCAGTACACGTTAAAGATCGAATCCTTTTGAATCAATTGCCCGATAAACACGGTTCTCCCGCCGTGGAAGCAAGCCACAATCAGGCCTATTCGGTCGACCTTAAATTTGACTCGGGGGTTCGGAATTATACAGCTAGCCGCGCCTTGCGTATCACCCAAACAGACGCTGTGGATTACTTCGCTTACTGGCGAACCTTTGACGCGCTTTTATCCTGTTTACGCTTCGGAAATGACTGTGCTCTAGCATTTAGTGGTGATGAGGATCAACGTTTTATGGGAGAATGGTCGGATGGCCAAAAAGTACGTAGCTTGGAGGTAACTCTACCGCCTCCTACGCAGCCGCAAATCTTGGAAGCCGGTCTTGGGAATTAATCCCAGGGATTTTCTTCGATATCTGTGACAAGATTGTCTAATTGCCAGGCCTGATCAATATGGAATTCACCAATTTGCGTTCTACGTAAGGCTTGGAGATAGGCTCCGCTTTCTAGTAAGCGACCAAAATCGTAGGCCAGCGTACGTATATAGGTTCCTTTGCTGCATTGGACTTCGAAATCGATTTCGGGTAATTCTACCCGCGTCAACGTAAAGGATTGTATTTCTACTCGTCTGGATTTCCGCTCTACGGAAACCCCTTTCCGCGCTTTTTTGTAGAGGGGTTGTCCATCTACTTTTATTGCAGAATACATAGGGGGGACCTGATCAATAAAGCCAAGGAGCTGTTGTCGGACGTCTTCAATACGTTCGAGGCTAATGTGGTCCGTAGGAAAGGTTTGATCCACCTCGGTTTCCGCATCGTAGGAAGGGGTAGTGGCTCCCAGGTGTATCGTTCCGGTATATACTTTAAACTGGGCTTGGTACTGGTCGATCTTCTTGGTGTTCTTTCCGGTGCAAACGATGAGTAGACCCGTAGCTAAAGGGTCCAAGGTTCCGGCGTGTCCCACCTTGATCTTGCGAACCTGCAGGCTGCGCTTCAACTTATGTCGAATCTTATTGACCACATCAAAGGATGTCCAGGAAGTTGGTTTATCAACCAACAAGGTCATACCCTGAAAGTATTTACTTTCTTCGGGGGTGCGGGGATTCACCGGTGTATTATCCATAAAAAGCCCTTAGCCGAAATAATAAAGTCCGATAGCTAAGAGAGCTACCGCGAAACAGTAATAAGCAAAATAGGATAAATTTGAATTCTTCACCAAACGGATCATCCACTGGCAAGCTAATAGTCCCGTCAAAAAGGCGGCTATAAAACCGGCGATCAGAGCAACCCAGCTAGCATCGTAACTGGCAAAGGCACCATCTTTAATGTCGAGCAGCATCTTACCCAAAATTAGCGGAACGACCATAAGGAAAGAGAAGCGCGCGGCCCGCTCTCGGTCTATTTTTAACAAAACGGACGTCGAAATAGTCGCGCCCGACCGGGAAATACCCGGTAGGATTGCAATTGCCTGAGCAATACCTATGATCAAGGCATTCGGGTAGCTAACCTTCTTTTCGGTGGCTTTGGCCCGGTCTGCCAAGAATAATAGAGCACCGGTTACGATGAGCATAAGACCGACCAAAAGGATATTCTGGCTGAAGAGTGCTTCAATTTGATCTTCGAGCAAAACCCCTACTAAGGCTGCGGGAATCATAGAAAGAATGATCTTCAGCGAAAACTGCGTTTCTTCGTTTTTGATGTCGAACTTGAGCAAGCCCCGGAAGATTTCTGCGATGTCTTTGCGAAAAATAACGATCGTACTAAGCGCGGTAGCAGCGTGTAGGACCACCGTCATCATCATACTCTCCTCGGCCATGCTTTGGTCGTTGAGGAAATATTTGCCTAGTTCAAGGTGACCGCTACTACTAACGGGTAGAAATTCGGTAAGCCCCTGGATAATACCCAGGATGATGGCGCGTAGAGTTTCTTGCATAATAATGGGATGTCATTTTAGACCGAGTATACCCTCTGAACCGTTGGCAATACCAACGATTAGCTAAACAAAGTCAAACACGGCAAGAAAGCGTAAACGCTCGTTTGCAGTAGTTGTCCTTTTGGGCTTCGCTCGCAATCTTCTTCGATTTGGTGGAATTGTCAACGCTTGGACCGACAGCTAGCTGTCAGAAGAACTTTTTTTCTTAAAAATCCCATAGATCTCTAAGACTAGACCAGCTACCATTAAGAAAGGGGCTAATACCGTTCGGCGGAAAGAGTAAATGATCTTGTCGTCCCAAACGTCTGGGCTAGGCATGGCCCCACCGGTCATGAGTATTAAACCAAGTACCAATAGTAAAACGCCGGCACCCATCCAGATAAAGTTCTCCCGCCCAAAGATCATTTCAACGGGGGCACTTGGGGTGGAACTCTTCGATTTCGTTGACTTTCGTGGAGAGG
>JBCDIO010000487.1:0-3990 GCA_038748815.1 Bacteroidota bacterium | reverse complement strand
GCCTTACTCGCTAAAAAATACGGAGATGATCGGGTGTTTAACACGCCGATCCAGGAGGCCTTTATCATTGGTTCTACCGTTGGGATGTCGGCGGTAGGCTTGAAGCCCATTGTCGAAGTACAATTTGCGGATTATATCTGGCCGGGACTCAACCAGCTATTCACGGAGGTAAGCCGGTCTTGCTATCTGTCGAATGGGAAATGGCCCGTCAGTTCGATACTACGGGTACCCATTGGTGCCTATGGTAGCGGAGGCCCCTACCACTCTTCTAGCGTGGAATCAGTATTGACCAATATCCGCGGCATTAAGATTGCCTATCCAAGTAATGGAGCCGATCTCAAAGGCTTACTAAAAGCGGCCTATTACGATCCGAATCCGGTGGTTATTCTGGAACATAAAGGATTGTATTGGTCTAAAGTAAAAGGAACGGAAGCCGCACGGACCGTCCTTCCCTCGAAAGATTACGTACTGCCCTTCGGGAAAGCTGCGACTACCTTAGAAGCGAATTTAGAAAAGGTAAATGCGGGCGACTCTTTGGTCGTAGTGACTTACGGAATGGGGGTGCACTGGGCACTTAATGCGGCCAAAAACCTGGATGGCCGGGTAGAAATTTTAGATCTTCGAACCTTGTTTCCACTCGACGAAGAGGCCATGTACGAAGCAGTACGGCGACATGGTCGTTGTCTAGTAGTTACCGAAGAACCCGTGCAGAATACCTTTGCACAAAGCCTGGCGGCACGCATTCAAGAAGCCTGTTTTACCGACTTAGATGCGCCCGTGCGAACCCTTGGTTCGGCCAATTTACCCGCTATTCCGTTGAATTCAATCTTGGAGGCCACTATGATTCCATCGGCGGAAAAAGTTCAGGTAGCCATTGAGGAACTTTTAGCCTACTAGGTAAGTTGTGATGGGAAAATTAGTATTCCCATGCTCAATCGGATTTTTACACTCTACAAGGATTCCCTGTCTGGTCTTTCGAGGCCAGTATGGATTCTTACCCTGATCTCCCTGGTTAACCGAAGCGGTACCATGGTGATCCCCTTTCTCAGTATTTACCTAACGGAAGAGCTCGGTTTAAGCTTGGTTCAAACGGGCTATGTCATGGTCTTTTTTGGCCTAGGGTCACTCGGTGGCTCCTTCTTAGGAGGGCGACTCGCCGATTGGATTGGGGCCTACCAAACGATGTTTTGGAGTTTGATCTTAACAGGCTTAGGGTTCTATGGGCTGCAGTACATGGATACCTTTTGGTCGGTTAGTTTGAGTATCTTTTTCTTGATGATTATTGCGGATTCCTATCGCCCTGCGGTTATCGCGGCTATGGAGGTGTATAGCAAGCCGGAGAATCGGACCCGGTCCTTCTCTCTTCTGCAGTTGGCGATCAACTTGGGCTATGCGGTAGGGCCTGCCGCGGGTGGGGTGTTGGCACACGTCTACGGTTACGAGTGGCTTTTTTGGATCGATGGAACGACCTGTATTTTAGCTGGACTTACCTTCCGGTTTTTGTTACAGGAGAAACGTCGAACGAAAACGGTTGAGGAAAAGGCGGAACAAAAAGTAGCAAAGGCGCAGGCGGTCTCCGCGTACCGGGATCCTTTTTACTTGGTGTTTATTGGGGTCACCTGTTTGGGGGCAATGGTATTTATTCAGCTTTTTTCTACCATCCCGGTTTTCTTCCGGCAAGAACTCCATTTTTCGGAAGCAACTATTGGAGCACTCATGGCTATGAACGGAGGGGTTATCTTTCTGATTGAAATGCCCATGGTGTATCTGTTGGAAAAACGCTACCCATCTTTGGGAATTGTAGCGGGTGGTGTCTTCCTGTTTGGAATTTGTTATTTGCTTTTAAATCTCGGCTTTATGGCCGCCGTTATCCTGGGGGTCTTAGCAATTACGGTTGGGGAAATCATGAATTTCCCTTTCGCAAATTCCTTTGCGATGTCGTACGCTCCGCCAGCTCGTTTGGGAGAATATTCTGGCCTATATACGATGTCTTTTTCCTTGGCCCATTTGCTAGCTCCGCTGTTAGGCATGCAAATCGCAGAGCACTTTGGATTTAGTGTGCTGTGGTATACAGCCTTTGGGGTATCGATTGCGATTTTACCCGGTTACCGTTGGTTGCTAAGGCGTTCGGAGCAACAAAACTTATTGCTGGTTCAGGATTAGATCAGCCCCTTTTTCGGCAATCATAATCGTGGGTGCATTGGTATTGCCCCTTGGGATGGTTGGCATGATCGAGGCATCAATAACGCGTAATTGTTGCACACCGTGTACGCGTAGTTGGGGATCGACGACCGCTTGGGCGTCGGTCCCCATTTTGCAGGTACCGATTGGGTGATACAGGGTTTCAGACCAATACCGAAGATACTCCTGAATAGTTTCCCGGTCTTCAATCTCTTTATCGGGGAAGGCTATTCGTTTACGATGTTTGGCAAAAGCATCGTTTTGTAGAATTCGTTGGGCCAACAGGCAACCGTCCGTCATTTTTTCTAAATCTCGGTGATTCGAATAGTATCGGGGATCGATGATTGGTTTGCCGGTGGGATCTGTTGGGTTTAAACGAATTTCTCCAACGCTCTCTGGGGCTACCAGGGTGACGCCCAGGCTATAGCCATTGATTCCTCTAGGATTTTCAAAACCGTGACGAATAAAAAAGGCCGGTGCAAAATGGAATTGAAGATCCGGGGCTGGTTCTTCTGGGGATGATTTAACGAAGCCCCCGGCTTCGGCAACATTGCTGGTTAGGTGGCCCTTTTTCTGGGTTACATATTTCCAAAGGGTCAATAGAGAGCGTGGGAACTGTTCGGCGGAGTCTACAGTGTTTCGGTGGGTCGCTTCGTAGGCGATGCCGCAAAGTAAATGGTCCTGGAGATTTTTTCCTACGCCCGGAAGGAGATGTCTGACCTCCCGACCCATTGCTTGTAATTCTTCGGCTGGACCAATGCCAGATCGTAATAAGAGCAATGGGCTATTGAACGCTCCGGCGGCGAGTACTACTTCACGGTTAGCGTAGGCCGTTTGCGCCTGCGTTCCCTGCTGGTGGTACCTGATGCCAATGGCTTTCTTACCTTTTAACAAGATCTGTTGAGCCTCGGCCTGGGTAGCGATCTCTAGATTGGGTCGATCTTTTATGGGGTGTAGGAAAGCTTCGGCGGCATTCCACCGACTTCCTTTCTTTTGGTTGAGTTGATAGTAGCCAAATCCTTCCTGCTGGGCTCCGTTAAAATCAGGGTTTCTCGATAAACCCAGGTTTTGGGTTGCCTGGATAAAGGCGTGACTGAGATCATTGATGGAGCGTCCATCTTCGATTCGCAAGGGGCCCTTCTTACCGTGGTAGTTACCGTTTAGTCGAGCGTTATCTTCACTCTTTTTGAAGTAGGGGAGAATGGAATCATAGTCCCAGCCCGGATTACCCAACTGAGCCCACTGGTCATAGTCGTAGCGGTGTCCCCGGATGTAGATCATAGCATTGATGCTAGAGCACCCTCCGAGTACTTTGCCCCGGGGTTGATACATTGGGCGTTGGTCTAAATGAGATTGTGGGATGGTTTCATAATCCCAATCGGTATCCGACTTAAAGTTTTTGGAGAGGGCTGCGGGAATCTGGACTTTAGCAATACGGTCATTGCCACCTGCTTCGAGGAGAAGCACCCGATGTAGAGGATTGGCAGAAAGACGGTTGGCGAGTACACAACCGGCGGAACCCGCTCCCACGATGATGTAATCGTAGGAGTTGGAGGCTTTTTTGTCTTCTTTAGTCATGCTGTACCATTTCAACAATACTTGTTATGCCTGGGTACAGTCGGGTATTGGAAGGTACGATTTGTAATCAATAATTTTTGTAAAAATTTCTCCTTTGACTTTTTCGGAAAAAGTTTATCTTTGCACTCCGATAATAAAAGAATAAGAGAAGTCATGAAAAAAGATTTGCATCCAGATAATTACCGCTTGGTGGTATTCACAGATATTTCTGTTGATGAGTCTTGGTTGGCG
>JBCDIO010000486.1:0-3993 GCA_038748815.1 Bacteroidota bacterium | reverse complement strand
TGTAAGGTCTTCAAATCGATGAGCTCCGACATAGGATTATTCTTGGTGAAAAGTATCTCGGCTAGTTCTGTATACTCTTCATTTTGGTACTTGTGCAAAGGTAGCGCAAATCCCGTCTTGGGATGAGAGAACGACTCCGGTGGTAGATCATTCTGGCTCATGGTGCGGGTTACCTGCTTACCGAAGCCATTGGCGATCATAAACTCATCCGGAAGACTTGCCGTGGCCCGGAAAATATCGGGGTCGAAGTACGGTGAGCGTACTTCCAAGGAATGAGCCATACTCATTCGGTCTACTTTTACAGACATTCCTAAAGGAAGATTATAGCGTAACCGGTGGTACATAATCTGGCGAAGCGTACTAAAGTGTTGGGCTTCGTCCCAGAAGGCATGATACTTTTCAAAATCGTGTAGTAAGCCGGGTTTGAAAAGCTTACTTACATCGTCTTTACTCATCAATTCCTGAATGATATTCGGAATTTCCTTGCTTTCGTACATGGAGAAGCGGAGCCCTTTCGTGATTTGCCGGATTTTGGATGAGTCGTTGAATCCAGGAATCATCCCCAGGGTGCTATAAAAAGCGTGTCCAACCTGGCGAATGGGTATTGGAACCTGCTTGATATTTTGGATTTTCTGGTACCATTGGAAGATCTTATACCCTGCGAACATTTCATCCCCACCATCACCGGAGAGTGCTACCGAAACGTGTTTCTTGATTTCTTTACTGACGTAATAAGTAGGAATTGCAGAAGTGTCCGGAAAGGGTTGTCCGGTATGGTCCAGAATGGTCCAGAAAAGCTCTTGGGTAAACCCTTTATTGGGTACCGTAATCTCGTGGTGATTGGTGCCTGCTTTTTCCGCTACGGCCCGTGCGACGGGGCTTTCATCGTAGAGCTCATCCTGAAACTTCACTGTAAAGGTATCCACTGGTTTATTGGAGAATTTCTGCATATTAACGACCACGGTACTAGAGTCGATACCTCCAGAGAGGAACGCACCTACGGGTACGTCACTACGCATTGTGGATTGTATGGAGTTTTGCAGAATGGGCCGAATGTAGTCTACACAGTCCTGCAGGCTTTTCAGGTCCCGATTTGGGGTGTAGTCTACTTCGAAGAATTTTTCGGTGGTTAGTCCATTGGCGTTGAGTACCATTTGGTGTCCAGCTTGTAAACTATATACCTTTTGCAGTAAGGTCTCTGGCTCCGGAATGAATCCCGAGCGTAAGAAGTACTGGACCGACTGCGGGTCTACTTTACGTGGAATACGCTCATTTTGCAGAAGAGAATTAATCTCACTAGAAAATGAAAATACCCCATCCGACATATGATAGTAGAATGGTTTCTCCCCCCAGGGGTCCCGCCCCATGAAGAACCGTTGTTCTTTTTGATCGTAGATGATAAAGGCAAACATACCCCGCAATTCGTTGCATAGGTTTGTACCCATTTCTTCGTACAAGTGAACCAATACTTCCGTATCCGTTTGCGTTTTGAACTGGTGCCCTTTGGCTTGTAGGTCTTCCCGTAATTCTGGATGATTATAAATCTCTCCATTGAAGAAGACACAGATGGTTCCATCTTCGTTGAAGATAGGTTGGTTACCGGTTTCCAGATCGATAATGGCCAATCGGCTCACCGCTAAGGAACACTGATCGAAATCGAGTTGTTTCTGATCATCTGGACCACGGTGCTTTAGTTTGGCATTCATCTTACCAACTCGGTCTACTCGCCAGCTTTTATCGGTTCGGTCTTTAAGGTCTATGATTCCGCTAATGCCACACATAAAAAGGAATTTTAAGGGTGTCATCCACAAAAGATGGACACCAGGGGGTTATTGGTTCTAGCGTAAAATGCTGAGTGATATACTCTTTCGCGGCCCAAAAATAATATTTCCAGCCTATTGGAACGGCTCTCAGAGGTTAAGTTATCTTAATATCGGAGGGCTGATCCCGGATTATCAAGGCTTGGTTATATGCCTGACATTCCGTCTCTAGACTTTGATGTTAAAACGACTAATCCAACCGAAAAGAGCCATGAGTGCCCATAGTCTTTGGCCAGCTCGGTAAACGCTTAATTGGGCAGTGTCTTTTTGGGCGTGTAAACCAACTTCTTTGATATGCATCACTTCTTGAAAGTCAATGATCTCCATAAGAGGATGGTCTTTGGAGAATAAAGTCTCGGTAAGATGGTGGTAATCTTTGTTTTGGTACTTGTGCAAAGGAATGGCAAAGCCAGTCTTGGGGTGGTTAAAGACACTATCCGGTAATTCTTTCTGCATAATAGCCCGGATGATATTTTTTCCGAATCCATCCTTAATCATGAAGTGATCCGGAATACGCGTGGAGGCTTCGAAGAGATCCGGATCCAGGAATGGTGCTCGAACCTCCAGCGAGTTGGCCATACTCATCCGATCCACTTTCACCAACATACCGAGAGGTAGGTTGTATTGTAATCGATACTGCATGATCTGCCGCAGGGGAGTCCATTGCTTGGCGGTATCCCAAAAACGGGTGTAAGCAGAAAAGTCGGTATTGATTCCGGGCTGGTAAAGATGGTTAATGGCTTCTTGGTCCATCAGCTCCATGATGGTGATTGGAATTTCGCTACTTGGGAGAAGGGAAATTTTATTGGCCTTGGTGAGTTGTCGGACGAGGGAGTTATTTTTAAATCCTGGTAATAAAGCGGCACCTTGGAGGCTGGCTAAAGCCGTTTTGCGAGCAAAAGCTGGGATTTTCTTCGCCCGATGAATCTTATCCCACCATTGAAATATTGGATAACCCGCAAAGAGCTCATCTCCACCATCGCCGGATAAAGCAACGGTTACGTGCTTGCGAATCTCTCGACTGATAAAGTACGTTGGGATGGCGGAGGTATCCGGAAAGGGGACACCAGCGTGTTCGATAATGGTCCAGAAAAGCGCTTCGCTAAACCCTTCGTTAGGTACGGTGATCTCATGGTGGTTGGTGCCTACCATCTGGGAGACTTCTCGGGCAATGTTACTTTCATCGTAGGCAGCGTCTTCGAAACGCACGGTGAACGTATTAATCTTCTTATCGGAGAATTTGGCCAAGTTGGCGACTATGGTACTGGAGTCAATCCCACCCGAGAGGAATGCACCCAAGGGCACGTCGGAGTTCATCTGCCGTTTGATGGCTTTTTCAAGATGGGGTCGAACGTACTCTACGACGTCTGCTTCAGTCTGGAGATGGGAATCAGCCTCATAATTTAGCTGGAAATAGGGCTCTATTTTGATTCCTCGGGCAGAAAGGGTCATAAAATGGCCGGGAGGGAGTGTATGAATACCTTCGATAAGTGTCATAGGTTCCGGCACAAATCCGCCACGCAGAAAATATTGTAACGCTTCTCGGCTCAGTTTCCGAGTAATGCTTGGGTTCTCAAGAAGGGAAGCTAGTTCGCTAGAGAAGGAGAATATGCCGTTTTCAAAATGATAATAGAAAGGCTTCTCTCCGAAGCGATCTCTGGCAAAAAAGTATTGCTGCCGTACTTGGTCGTAAATCACGAAGGCAAACATACCTCGTAAGCGCTCCACCATTTTCGGTCCTTCTTCTTCGAATAAATGCACCAGGACTTCTGTGTCCGACTGGGTTTGGAACTGGTGTCCCTTGGCCTGCAGTTCTGGAATGATCTCCTGGTAGTTGTATATCTCCCCGTTGAAGAATACGCAAATACTCCGATCTTCATTAAAAATAGGTTGGGTGCCCGAAGAAAGATCGATAATAGAGAGGCGGCTCATGGCAAGGGACGCCTGGGTAAAATCTCGTTGGCTGGCTTCATCTGGACCCCGATGTGAGATTTTAGCATTCATGGCTTGAACTTGCTCTCGCCGGGTGCTTGGAGCTGTCTTTTGTTGCAGGTCAATAATTCCACAAATTCCACACATGCTAGTAAGGCGGTTTGGCTATTCTGTTGATCTATGAGGATGGATAGGACGTGGTCTGGAGTTTGTTTAAATATTCGGTAGGGAGAAAAATCCG
>JBCDIO010000485.1:0-4002 GCA_038748815.1 Bacteroidota bacterium | reverse complement strand
AGGGGTTGCAAGTCTTCTCGCAAAGGTCGCTAAGGACTCGCAAAGAAACGCAGAGGATGGCTTACACGTCTTCTCGCAAAGGTCGCCAAGGACTCGCAAAGAAACGCAGAGGATGGCTTACACGTTTTCTCGCAAAGGTCGCCAAGGACTCGCAAAGAAACACAGAGAATAAATCCCTTTGCGTACTCTGCGCAGCCTTGGTGAGCTCTGCGTGAACAAACATGGCAACAATCATCCCGACCGTCAGCAATACCAATCGCTCTACCAAAAAGGCAACCGAAAGATGGAAGTCGAAGAGAATAAATCCCTTTGCGTACTCCGCGCAGCCTTCGCGAGCTCTGCGTGAACAACCATGGCAACAATCATCCCGACCGTCAGCAATACCAATCGCTCTACCGAAAAGGTAACCGAAAGATAGAAGTCGAAGAGAATAAATCCCTTTGCGTACTTCGCACAGCCTTCGCGAGCTCTGCGTGTACAACCATGGCAACAATCATCCCGGCCGTCAGCAATACCAATCGCTCTACCGAAAAGGTAACCGAAAGATGGAAGTCGCACAACACATGCACCGGTTGCTAGGGGTTTGCAGAGATACGCCGACCAAGGAGGTAGAACCAAAGAACGGTATCATCATCTTCAGGCATTGTCCATTTAGGCCTTTTTCCGAGAACTGCGTTTCTTCTTCGCGCGAATAAATACGTGCTTTATGCGCCGGTTATCGGTTTCACGTTCGTCTACCTCAAACTGTTTTAAAGATTTAAACATAGGTGTGAGCTTACCAAAACCGTAGTTCCGAGGATCGAACTGGGGCATCTTTTTATTGAGAGAACTCCCTACTTCCCCAAGAAAGGCCCAACCATCTTCATCGCCCAAATCGTTGATGGTGGACCGAATCAATTGTATGGTTTTTTGGTCGAGTTGATCGATCGCCGCTGGTTTCTTTTCGGCTTTTTGGTTGATTTTGGCCGGCTCAGATACGGGATCAACTTCTTCCGTTTGCGAAAGAATTTCCAAAAAGATAAACTTATCACAAGCCACCAAGAATGGTTGTGGCGTTTTCTTTTCACCGATACCAATGACATACATGCCCGATTCTCGAAGTCGGGTGGCCAAGCGGGTAAAATCGCTATCACTACTTACGAGACAAAAGCCATCCACCTTTCCCGAATAGAGGATATCCATGGCGTCGATGATCATAGCAGAATCCGTCGAGTTTTTCCCTTTGGTGTAGCTATATTGTTGGACGGGGGTAATCGCGTGCTCTAACAGCACCGATTTCCACCCAGACACCCCTCTTTGGGTCCAATCCCCATAAATCCGTTTGGTTGTAGGTATCCCATATTTAGTAATTTCTTCCATCATACCGGTCACATGGCGATAGGGTATGTTATCGGCGTCGATAAGGACGGCTAGTTTTTGGTCTGATTTGATTTGCATCATTTTCGTTGGTTGTTTGGAGACATAACCCATCAACCGATTATTTGCTCGGCTGGGTTCCGTGCTCCATCTTTTTAGGACCCGGCGATTAGATCAAGCCGTCTCGCTGATAAAGCTCCACGCCTTTTTGGATAGCCCGGCGCACTTCAGATTCCATTTCGGCATCTAGCCGTTTGATATGAAAACAGCTTTTACCTTTGAGAAATTTGCGGAAGTCATCGGAGATGCCTACAAAGTCGTCCGGATGGGTATAGATAGGAAAAAAGTATAAGCGGACATCCTTTGCTTTAGGAACAACACTCGCAAAGTAGTGCCCTTCTACTTTTTGCTTACCCTGCATAACTTCTTTCGTTCCTCCCACTTCGAAGACGTCTGCGTTTTCTTTCACGATTTGCAGAGGGCCTAATTGCTCTTTGAGTAAGTTAATGAGTCCCTGTTGAATCTTTGTTACTTGTTCATTCATTGGTTACTCTGTTGGTTTTTGTGTTCAATTTCCCCAAAAATACGGCGGATCTTCTTCGGTAAAGGTCTGTGAAAATGAAGTGCTTCGCCAGTTACCGGATGCTTAAAATCAAGCTGGGTCGCGCAGAGGTACAGGCCATTCCCACGCTGGATCAAACCGGGTTTACCGTATTCTTTATCACCCAGAATGGGATTTCCTAGTTGAGCACAATGAATGCGCAATTGGTGCCGACGACCGGTATAGGGCTGAAGTTTTACTAAATTTAAGGCTCCGTATTTGGGGGAGTCTTGGCGCTCGATGACCCTAAATCCAGAATGCGCTGGTTTATTCTCAATCGGTATTGTGCACGCCCCTTCTGCCAACATCTCTCCAATGGTGACTGCGTGATAGGTTTTTTGTATATCCCGACTAGCAAAGGCTTGATTTAACGCAGTTATGGAGCGATGCGTTTTTCCCACCAATAGTAATCCTTGCGTAGGATAATCGAGTCGATGGGCCGGTTGCGGGCGAAGTAACCCATCCGATTCGCGGCTCGGCACCAGATTAAACGGCAAGGCATTTACAACCGTACGTAGCGCGTTGCCACTCACCAATAGGCCCGCTGGTTTATTGATAACAGCTATATGTTCATCTTCGAATAATACTTCTAGGGATTGTTTGAATATGGGAAGCTCCCGATCTTCCTCAAGTAGGTCAATTTGCTCCCCTCCTTCCAGATAGAGACCGGTTTGTGCGGGCTTTTCATTTACTAAAACGAGTCCTTTCAAGATGGCTTTTTTCATCCCTTTACGCGAAGGAATACTAACGAAGATGCCGCCTAGGTAGTCCGAAAGTCGGATTCTTTCTGGCAAAGCCGGGACCAAATGGGATTCGCGTTTTTGCATACGTTTTCTTACAACTGAATACGGATCGATTCAATGGTTTCTACCGTAGGAGCCGGAATTCGGATCAATTCGCCGGTTTCTTCGTCCACCATTTCGGTAAAGTCACCGACAATCTGTTTCAGCATCCCTTCCCGGTCTTTTTTCAAGTCCTTCATACGATCCATTTCTTCGGTTAATTCTGACCAGTAGGGATCGCTGGAATAATCAAACTTTCTCCGGCGGGTAACGGTAAGTTTGGCTCGCCCTAGTTCAAACTCCCGTTGCCCCTGATCCAGGGCTTTTTGGAGTGTAGCATTTTGCATTTCCTTAACGAGGGTTTGCAAATAAGCTTCGTAGCGTTTCATTTCTACGTAGACCCGCATGAGGTCGTATTTTCCGGAGCTCACAATATTTTGGGCGTGTTGTTCTGCCAGCTGAGTAATTCCACTCTTATCGAGATCGCGATCAATCTCCCCGAGATTAAAAACGAGTTTAGACATAAAAAGTCATTCTATTTCTTGTAAAGGTAGCCTGCTTTTGGAGTAATTGCTTGTCAAATGCACCGAATATCGTTTTAGAATTGGGCCTTAGAGCCTGGTTAGAAGCAAACCCTATTCCTCGATCCCTAGATAGGTTCGAGCTTTCTCTTGATCAAAATTAGCTCGTCGAAACGGGTGGGCTTCCGTAGTAAAAAGTAAATCTTCAAACTGGTAAGGGTGATCTACGACAGAGAAAGTCAGATAGAGATACTTCAACGTTTCGGCAAAGAAGAACGTTGGCATATAATCCCGTTTTTCCATGGTTTCTACATTTTCCACGGATGTAAAGGCCACCTCAGTCCGGCAGTACTTCTTAATATCATTCCAGAATGCAATATTCATCTCTCGGTATTTTGGTTCCTCGGTCAAGGAATAGAGGTAATAGGCCGATTCAATGATCTCCGGATTGAGATCGTAGACTGGATAATTCGGAGTCTCTTTCTTGTAATCGTAGATCATTGGCTCCAGTCCATACTTATTCCAAAGGCAAGCCCAGGTTTCCTGGTAAGACACCGCACGGTTTAGATCGCCACTTAATGCCAGAATGGCTGGGAAGAAGGCATCATAAAGAGTTACGACCGCACTCTCTCGCTCGCCGGTTTCCATATGAACCCGGCCATACCACAATTGGTCTTTATACTCTTCGGAAAGATATTCGTGAATTGGAGCTATACTTTCTTCCCAAATTTCTCCTAACTCT
>JBCDIO010000484.1:0-4016 GCA_038748815.1 Bacteroidota bacterium | reverse complement strand
GTCGGTTTCAAAAAAGTGGACGGTAAGTCTGTTCGCTATTCGAAAAAATCTGGTGAAATTATTAAGTAATGAGCTATCAACCTAGACTAAAGGATAAGTACAAAACTGAGGTAGTTCCTGCCTTGATGGAGAAATTCCAATACTCCTCAATCATGGAAGTACCTCGTTTATTGAAAGTTTGTCTGAACCAAGGGGTTGGTGATGCTACCCAGGATAAGAAGTTGGTCGACAACGCGGTGAAGGAAATGACACAGATTTCGGGCCAACAAGCCGTTGTTACCCGGGCAAAGAAATCCGTTTCGAATTTTAAACTTCGGGAAGGAATGCCAATTGGTGTGCGTTGTACCCTTCGCAAAGACCAAATGTGGGAGTTCGTAGATCGCCTAGTTGCTGTGGCTCTACCAAGGGTTCGGGATTTCCGCGGCATCAACGACAAATCTTTCGATGGTCGTGGTAACTACTCTATGGGTATTACTGAACAAATCATCTTCCCAGAGATCGACTTGGATAAAGTGAACAAGATCACTGGTATGGATATCACCTTCGTTACCACTGCTAAGACGGATGCGGAGGCACTAGAGCTGTTGAAATTGATCGGACTTCCGTTCAAAAACCAGCGCAATTAATAGAATTCAATCAATTTTAGAATAATGGCTAAGAAATCAATCATTGCACGGGAGAAGAAGCGCGAGCGGATGGCAGCTAAATACGCAGATTTGCGTAAGCAGCTAAAAGAAGCTGGAGATTACGAAGCGTTGGACAAATTACCACGCAACGCATCTCCTGTTCGCCAACACAACCGTTGCAAATTGACTGGTCGTCCCAAAGGGTACATGCGCCGCTTTGGCATCTGCCGGGTTAAATTCCGCGAGATGGCACTAGAGGGCAAAATCCCTGGAGTGACAAAAGCAAGCTGGTAGTCCTATCTACCGGCCTTTTTTTCATGGTTTTCGACGTTTAGTGTTATCGATTGTAGATCGGTTACTCTCAATGACTGAACTCTAAACTTATTTTTATGGCTGTTACAGATCCAATCGCAGATTATCTGACCCGAATCCGTAATGCACAACTTGCAAACCACCGGGTCGTAACCATTCCTTCCTCCAAGATCAAAAAAGCGATCACTGAGATCCTTTATGATCAAGGGTACATCTCTAAGTACAAGTTCGAATCGGCTGAAGGTAAGCAAGGAATGATCCACATCGCCTTGAAGTATGATCGTATGACGAAAAAACCCGTTATCCGCGATCTTACTCGTTTTAGTAAGCCTGGATTGCGCCAATACCGTAAAGCAACCGATATTCCATCAGTGATCAACGGTTTAGGCATCGCTATCGTTTCTACTTCGAAAGGAGTAATGACCGATAAGCAGGCACGGGCGGAGAACGTTGGAGGTGAAGTACTTTGCTTCGTCTCGTAAATCGGACCTTCATTTTTTAATCGAAAAAGAAATTAGTCATGTCTCGGATAGGAAAAGCACCCATCAATGTTCCCGCTGGTGTTTCGATTGACATCTCCAAAGGAAATGAAGTGACCGTAAAAGGTCCTAAAGGAGAGTTGACGCAGCAGGTTGATGCAGATATGGTGATCAAATTGGATGAAGGGGTTTTAACCATCGAACGTCCAACGGAGCAAAAGCGTCACCGCGCAATGCACGGACTATACCGTTCTTTACTAAATAATATGGTAGAAGGTGTTTCTACTGGCTTTGTGAAAGAACTAGAATTAGTCGGGGTAGGGTACCGGGCTAACAATACCGGAAACTTACTAGAACTGATTCTTGGGTATTCTCACCCCGTGATGTTCTACGTACCCGATGAGGTGAAAGTAGAGACCAAATCGGAAAAGGGTAAAAACCCTGTAATCCGCTTGGAATGTGCTGACAAACAATTAATCGGTCAGGTTGCGGCCAAAATTCGCGCCTTCCGTAAACCAGAGCCTTACAAAGGAAAAGGTATTCGGTTTGTGGGTGAAGAAATTCGCCGCAAAGCGGGTAAAGCAGCTGGTAAGTAATCGCTGCCACCCGTATTATTTGATCTTTTTAAAAGGGTCTTGGGTCTAACCCCGCGTTTTACACTAAGACCGATAACCATAAGAAGATGGCTTCTAAAAAAGTAACCGCAAGACGTCGTATCCACTATCGGATCCGTAAAAAAATCAACGGTACTGCCGAACGTCCGCGTTTAGTTGTTTTCCGTAGCAATAAAGCAATCTATTGCCAAGTAGTCGACGACCTGGAAGGACATACGCTTGCTTCCGCTTCTTCACAAGAAGATAGTGTAGATAAGAAGGCGAACAAATCCGAGCAAGCCAAACAAGTTGGCGTTCTAATCGGTGATCGCTTGAAAGACAAAAATATTGAAACGGTTGTTTTTGACCGTGCCGGATATCTTTACCATGGGCGAGTAAAAGCTTTAGCGGATGGAGCTCGCGAACGTGGCATCAAATTCTAATTGACAATTACTCGTATTATGGCAAAGAGAAATAACAACAACCGAGTAAAACCAGCTGATTCTGAATTCAAAGAGAAGTTGGTTAATTTGAACCGGGTAGCTAAGGTTACCAAAGGGGGACGTACGTTCAGCTTTGCAGCTATTGTAGTTGTCGGTGATGGAAAAGGGAAAGTAGGTCATGGTTTAGGTAAAGCCCGTGATGTATCGGAGGCGATCTCTAAAGCAGTCGATGACGCTAAAAAGAACACTGTAACCTTCCCATTATACAAAGGTACAATCCCACACGAGCAGAAAGGTCGTTACGGAGCTGGTAAGGTTTTGATCAAACCTGCATCAGATGGTACCGGGGTAATCGCCGGTGGTGCTATGCGTGCTGTTCTTGAGATTGCTGGTGTCCAAAACGTACTGGCTAAATCTCAAGGGTCTTCAAACCCACACAACGTAGTAAAAGCGACCATCGATGCGCTGGCCAAACTACGTAGCCCAATGGAGGTTGCTCGTCAGCGGGGAATCACTCTGGACAAAGTTTTTAATGGATAACCAACGGCCTGTATAGTCCGTATAAATGATAATTGATCATGGGGAAGATCCGGATTACTCAAGTTAAAAGTGTGATTGATCGCACACAACGCCAGAAGGATACTGTTAAAGCCTTGGGGTTACGCAAGATCAATCACTCCGTAGAGCACGAAACCAACCCGCAAATTTTGGGTATGGTAGCCAAAGTTGCTCACCTTGTAAAAGTAGAAGAACTGTAGGTTTAATAATCTTCAGTCCTTGGTGTGGAATCTCAGTATTCAATCTTTAATTCGAAGAACATGGAACTGCATAATCTTAAACCAGCAAAAGGTTCTGTAAAAAATAGAAAGCGGATCGCTCGGGGTACCGGATCCGGACGTGGTGGTACTTCTACCCGTGGTCATAAAGGAGCAAAGTCACGTTCTGGTTGGAGCCGGAAGCGTAACTTTGAAGGGGGACAAATGCCCCTACAAATGCGCTTGCCAAAACGGGGTTTCAACAGCCCAAATCGAGTAGCATACGTTCCTCTTAACCTAGATCGGTTACAAGCGATCTCGGAAAAATACGGAACAACTACAATTGATTTGGAAACCTTGGCAAAGAATCGTATCATTCGCAAAGGAGACTTAGTTAAGGTCCTAGGTACAGGAGAATTAACTGCTGCTCTTACGATTTCTGCCAACGCGTGTTCAGCATCCGCTAAAGAGGCGATTGAAGCGAAAGGCGGTACCATTAATCTTGTATAATTTCGTCTAATGAAAAAGTTTATCCAAACGCTGCAAAATATTTGGAAGATCAAGGAACTACGCAACCGTATCCTTTTTACATTGGGTATTTTAGGTGTGTACCGTCTTGGTTCTTTCGTTGTTTTGCCAGGAGTTATTCCTGCGGCACTTGAGAATTCAAATGCCAACGGAGGTGCAGGTGATTTGCTTGGATTGATCAACTTATTTACCGGTGGTGCTTTTAACAACGCAGCGGTCTTCGCCTTGGGGATCATGCCTTATATCACCGCTTCGATCATTATTCAGTTGTTAGGTTTCG
>JBCDIO010000483.1:0-4028 GCA_038748815.1 Bacteroidota bacterium | reverse complement strand
CCGCGTATAAAAAGCTGAAAAAAGAAGCGGTTAGCACAAAATTACCCGTTTGGGCTTTGTGAAAGACGACCATTAATCCTTCCTGAAAAATATCCAAACCATCCTCCTTCTTGCCTTGGTTTTGTTGTACAAAACGTACGATTCGATCCTCGAACTGATCGTAGATTTCGAGGATGACGGACGAATCGTTCTGCAAGAGCCCTTCGACGTAACGAAAATCTGGGTGTTGAGTCTGACTCATGGGTGTGTAAGGGTTAGCACCGCGGGATTGGCTCAAGCCACTGCCTAAAATCTGATCTGTTCCCGGGGGCGGGTTACTTCCGAAAAAGGAACCTACTAATAAATTAGCAGGTATTATAATTTGTGATTCAACTTTTCTCTAGTTCTCCCTGCAACAAGGCGTTGGTTTGTTGAGGGTCTGCTTTGCCTTTGGAGGCTTGCATTACCTGACCCATAAAGAAACCGAGCAGGCCTTTTTTCCCCTTTTGGTAGGCCTTTACCTTGTCAGGATGGGCCGCAAGCACCTGTAGTACCATTTCTTGGAGGGCATTTGAGTCCGCTTCTTGCCACAAGTTGAGTGTTTCCGCTAATTCCGCTGGACGTTGAGCTGGATCCTGCAAAAGGGCCGGAAATAGCTGTTGGTAAGCAGCTGAATGGGAGACCCGATTATTTTTTACCAAATCGAGGAAGCTCCACAGCGCTTTGGTGGGAATCGGAAAGTCGCTAAGTGCTTTCTGGGTTTCCTGTTGCCAAGGAAGAATCTTATTGATCACCAAGTTTGCTACGGATTTAGGATTCGGATAATTGGCCGCCAATTCCTCAAAAAAGAGGATGGTTTCGGCTTGGGCGGTCAGGATGCCGGCATCGTAGGTACTCAGTTGATATTGCTCTGCCAGCTTAGATCGCCATGCCCAGGGGAGGGTGGGGAGCTCCGCTTTGATGCGTTGTAACTCTTCTTCGGAAAGTGCTAAAGGGGGTAAATCCGGCTCAGGGAAATAGCGGTAGTCGTGCGCGTTTTCTTTGGTTCGCATCGAACTGGTGGAGCCAGACTCTGGGTGGAATTGCCGCGTTTCTTGTACAATCTCCAAACCCTGGTCTAAACGCTCGGCCTGTCGCTGAAACTCATAGCGGATTGCCTGCCGGGCGTATTTCATGGAGTTGATATTCTTAATTTCGGCCCGAATACCTAGAGGCTCGCCGGGTTTTCGGAGCGAGATGTTTACATCGCAGCGCATCTGGCCTTGCTCCATGTTACCCCCGGAAATCCCGAGATAACGTACGAGTTGCCGCATGGCGGTCATTAGGGCATCTACTTCTTCGGCCGTACGTAGGTCCGGTTCGGTTACGATTTCGAGCAAAGGAACCCCCGCCCGATTTAAATCGATGAGCGAATGTTGCGCACTTTGGTTGTGGACCGACTTTCCTGCATCTTCTTCCATGTGCACGTGATGAATCCGAATGGTCCGCTCAGTATGGTCTTTTCCAACCAGAATGGGGATTTCACCGCCGGTGCAAATTGGCAGATTATCCTGGGTGATTTGATACCCTTTGGGTAAGTCGGTATAGAAGTAATTCTTACGATCAAAAAAGGCCTTATTATTAATTTGACTGCCGAGTGCCATCCCCAATTTGACGGCCGATTCCACCTGCGCTTGATTCAGGTAGGGTAGGGTGCCCGGATGCCCTAGAGAGACGGGATTGGTATGCTGGTTAGGAGCATCACCAAAGCGGATGCCATCCGAGCTGAATGCTTTACTACGAGTAGCCAATTGCACATGGATCTCTAATCCAATGACGAGTTCATACGAAGCCATAGGTACGAGTTAGAATAAGAAGAAACTGGCTAGGAAAACGAGAACGGCAAAGATAGTTACCAAAAACATATAAAGCATACTGATCAATAAGAACTTCAAGAAGGTCTTTATCCACGATTGCTGATAAACGGCTTTCATGGCTATAAGGATGTAAACCGGAACACTCAAGCTTAGAGAAATAGCCTTAAACTGGGGGGAGAGTTGTTCATTGAGTAAGAGGACTAGAGAGAACAGTAAAAAGACGAAGGTGTGCGTATGCAAACAAAAGATCAGATGCTCGATGTAGTAAAAAGACCTCCGTACGTAGATTAATCGGTAGATTAGAGCTAAGAATGGCATCATTAATAGCATCCCCCAAGATACCTTACCGAGAATAAAGGTGATAAAGTTGTCTCCCTGCTTAAAGAATTTCAGCTTTTGCCGAAGCATCATTTGATTCCAAAAGCCCTCCACTTGATACTTCGTCATAATGCTATCAGCAGATAGCAGAAGATAATCCTCATCGGCGATGTTCATCCCTTCCTCGCCCCCGACTTGTAGAATATCGTTGAGCATGATGGAGTCTTCTCGTTCCGGGCCAGACTCAATGTATAAAGTCCGTAGAGTATCCTTAGCCACGTCACTTAATCCACGTGGGTATATGCTCTCGGTTGCTTGTATGGCCGAATCAAGTAGGGCAATTGACTCTGTAAATTGATAGCCCTTTCTGACTTCATCAAAAGAATCGTTGATTTCCAGAGCTTTGTCACCTAGAACGAAGTTGACGGAAGCGATAAGACCGATGGCAAAAACGATGAAAATACGCACAGGATGAACATAGCGTCTATGCTGCCCAGCGAAGTATTTTTTGGTAAGGCGACCCGGAATAAATAAAGCTCCCAGCGTACGAAAAATCTTAGAGTCAATATCGAATAGTGCGTCCCAGGCTTCTTCGAGAAGTTGTCGGAGCGTAATTCGACCATCGGTGTGCTTTTGGCCACAGGACGGGCAATACTTAGCGTGCTGTGAAAGTGGATAGTAACAATTACGGCAAAACCGATTATTAGAAGAGGAATAATCTTCGGACGTCATAAACTGTAGGTCGTGCGTTGTTGGTTTCGGACTTTCTGTCTAGGCACTTGTCAAAGGGCTTAGTCAGAAAGTCCGAATTGTACGAAGAAGTTACCACAATTTATGCTAAACGTATCGGAAAAGACGGCGAGTTACTTGTTTATTGGAACGACGGTACCGTCTTCGGCGAAGTGTAACTGTCCGTTCGGGAAATCCAGTTTTGTTAGTTCCTGTAGTTTTTTTAGCGCGCGATTTTCAGCATCAATCTTCGGTCCGTGGCTTTTCATCTGATAGGTAGAGATGATTTCTCCGTGTAAGAACTTACCCTCTGGATCAACAAAAACCTTGAGTAGGGGGGCGATGCCCGCTGGCCCCCGCAAATTAAATCGTCCGTATGTACAGAAGTTTCCGAGACTGTACGCAATGATCCGCCCTTTGTATAGTTCCATAGACCGGGTTACGTGGGGGCCGTGTCCAAAGACCACATCGGCACCGGCATCGATGACTGCGTGGGAGAACGCGTGTACATTACCACGATCTTCACCGTAGTAATACTCGGTAGCTTTGGTGACTCGTTGATTTTTTGCCCCTTCTGCACCTCCGTGAAAAGAAACGATAACGATATCACATTTTTCGTGCAGCTGCCGAACGATTTCTTTGGCCCGGGAGATACTACGGATATTACAGGTGCCCCGATTGGGGGAGAAGGCAGCCATTCCATACTTTACACCATTTCGTTCAATAACGGCCCATTCGTCAGTACCGGCCAAGCCGGCGTAAGCAATATCTAGTTCATCCAAGACTGATTTGGTGGTCGTGCGGCCTGTTGGACCAAAGTCGCCAACGTGATTGTTGGCCAGGCTCAAAAAATCAAAGCCGGCTTTCTGAAAATGTTTACCGTAGCTCTCGGGAGACCGGAAAGCGTAGCATACGCTAGGATCTTTACAATTCTTTACGGTACCTCCTTTATCTAAGAGGGTACCTTCCAGATTCCCGAAAGTAACATCAGCATTTTGGAGAATATCTTCCATATCAGCTAGCATGGTACTGCCACCGGATGGTGGAAGGTAATTAGTAGAAGGGTAGTTAGTACCCAACATCATGTCACCTACTCCAATGATGGAATACATAGTCGGTTCTGGGCTTGGTTCAGCGGTTTGGGTG
>JBCDIO010000482.1:0-4030 GCA_038748815.1 Bacteroidota bacterium | reverse complement strand
GCTAAAATTATCCGCCACAGCCGGTTGGGATAATTGGTACTGAATGGAAGGATCCGCAGCTTGCCCGGAAAATGTTTCACCACATTGATTATCAAAATCGGATTCAATCCCAAGAATAGTGGAATTAAGCGCAAAATTACAATCGCCCGTAAAACAGGAAGCGTCAAATTGCGTTTGCACAAAAATAGTGAGGGTATCTCCCAAAGCCAGATCATCAAAAGCACCATCTCCATCTAGGTCATCTAAACCACCTGGCCCGTCCGGATCGAAGGGTAGCTGATCTAACTGGATGCCATAACCGCCAAACTGATTAGTATCTACCGTTAAGGAAGTCACGCCAATCGTGAAATCGGACATCTGTAAGCAATCATTCCGTCCCAGATCGTTGTTGCCAATGGGTACCGGGTACCAGCCTGCTTCAATTACAATATTAAAGGCAGTTGCTTCACCCGTATAACCGGGACTACCGACATTTACCAATTTAACTTCGGTTAGACCATTTGTACAATAGCCCGCGAATTGATTATCGCCGATCACAAGGTCCAACTCCGGGATTTCCGTAAGTACACTTACTTGACTAGCAGTTTGGAAGAAATCACAAATTTCTCCCCCACAGCCCCAACCGATCGTAATGGTCCCATTGATGGATTCGCAGCCTAGGACTTCCAAGGTTTGAAGAATATCAATTTCCTCTCCCTGCTCAAGAATGCCATCTCCATCGCCAATCATCATAAAATCTGCCCCCGAAAGCACCACCGCAGTGGTATCGTTGCCAGTAGGCCAGAATGTTCCGGGTGTCATGGAGAGTACTGGTAGTTCTGAGGTTTCGTGCGCATCGAGAACGTACAACTCGGTAACTTCTCCGAAACCTGAATTGGTTACCGTTATGCCCCGCTGAAACTGTTCGCCCACCCCTGCCTGATAATTGAGATTAAAGGCATTCGTTATCGAAATAGATGGTACATTAATATTGAATGGAGGGGTAATATTTGTAAAGGTTTCGGCCTGGGCAACTACTGTACTTTGATTAACGATTTGACCAGTATTATCAAGTACTTCACACGAAGCTTGGCCCTCTACCGAAAACGTGAGCTCTAAGCCCCCTGGAAGGGAGGCAATGCTAAATACGGGTTCAGCGAGGTCCGTAATATCTAATTCGATGATATCCAATCCTTGTACCGTACCCGGTACATACTGAATTCCATCGGTGAATCGATAGGTGAATTCGACATCATCTACCGGTACTACATTATCATTCTTAATGACAACTGAAAAAACGGCCGTTTCCCCACAGGGTGTGATAAATTCCGGTTCGAGAGTGCTAATTTCTAGTTCTACCTGGCTGTTCATAACAGTAGGTACACTTAGAAAAAGGGATACCAAAGCAATGGTAAGTATGGTGGTGTACAGGGGGGCTTTCATGCCTCTACTTTTTTGTGCAAAAATAGGAGAAATAGCCTGTCGTAAGTCCACTATACATTCGCTTGGACGAAAACAGACATTTTCTTTACTTGCTGAAAAAAATACAGAATTTCCGGGCCTACACAGGTTCCCAAAGGAACAGTATCCAAGTCTTTAAGGACACCGATGCTTCCATGGGGACCCTGGATGAAAAACGAATAAAATTTTTGTCTGACTGACTCTAGTACTTTGTGACCTAAGTAAATGAATATTTTGACCGAGAAGATTTTTGTGCAGATCAAGGCGCGCAAGCTCGTAGCCATAGCTACGAAGGCGAGTATGTAACGATGAGCTGGGCAAAAAGAACCCGTCAAAATGTTTAAAAATTTAGGTTACAAAGTATTTAGGATGTGTTACTTGCAAACTTTATTTCAGGCCAAACAGCAAAGACCTGCTTAGACCAAACGGCACTTAGGTGGGGATTTAGAGCTTGTGAAGTACTTGAGTTCTTGTCTGCAATCGGCAAAGACTCAAATCCCAAATAAGCTCTGAGAGCTTTCAAGGAAGGATGGACGATTAAGTGTGTACAACTACGATTATGATGACCAATCTTCCCAACGGCTCGAAGATAGTGATAAGCCATACACTTTCGGCATCCGAAAGCGTACAATCCATGACATCCTGTTGAATTCATCAATCCCCCTTATGAGGATGCTTCCTAAACGAAAACCGCTGTCTTAAATAGGTCTTAGAAAGAAAGCAATAATCCAGTGCTAAAAATTGTGACGGTTAGCGGAAGAGATAAGCAAGGTGTAGTCAAGAAAAAATGGTCACAATTAGCTATTTAAGTTATTTTTAAAAAAGGGCCTGAAACATGGTACCCGGAATTTCGTTACATTCTCGGCAAATTTTGGTTTGATGGCTTTGTATCCGAGCCTCTCACCCCCTTAGTATTGAAAGAAACACGTGTCAGCATGAAGCTAAAACTAGTGATCATCGGACTTCTCTTTTGCAGCTTGCACCTTAGAGGCCAGGTTCCAACTATTCAGGACTGTTTAGGAGCTATCCCCGTCTGTCAACAAATCTATTCGGAAGGGCTTTCTCCCAGTGGTGATGGAAATTATAACTCGGAGATCAATACATCTATTAGCTGTACGGCTGGAGAGCTTAACTCGATTTGGTATACTTTCACCGTCAGTGCCTCTGGTAACTTTGGTTTCTTGATAACCCCAAATGATTTAAACGACGACTACGATTGGGCTTTATTTAACATCACCGATGCCTCTTGTGATGACATAGGAACAGACCCCAGTATTGTGGTGAGCTGTAATGCAGCTGGTGGTAATACGTGCAATGGGACTACGGGGGCTACCGGTGATACCAATTTCAGTCAACAAGGTGGAGGCTGCAATTCCCCAACGCCCAGTATAAATATTGGGCAATCACCATTCAACGATTTAATTCCGGTCATTGCCGGAAATACCTACGTTTTAATGGTAAGTAACTGGAGCGGATCGCCCAATGGTTACGAGATCGACTTTGGATTAGGTACCGGTATCGGCATCTTTGACGAAGACGATCCATTTATTGACGAAATAGCAGTACCCGAAGAGTGCGACGATCAAACGATTACAGTAACTTTCAATGAATTCATCCAATGTAATACCATTGACGGAGATAATTTTGTGTTGACTGGCCCCGGAGGCCCTTTCGCTATTGATGTGACGGCAACGGCCTGTGCGGCGGGCGGTGCTTTTGATAAAGTATTTACCCTAACCATGACTCCACCGATCAGTCAACTGGGGAACTACAATTTGCAATTAATCACAGACAGTGCCACCGAGGTACTCGATTTGTGCGATAATGCAGCAAACGATGCCGGCTTTGATTTTGAGGTTACTAATCCGCTCTTTTTAGATGTCCAACTTGGTGCAGATACTGCGGTATTCTGTGTTGGCCAAACGGTCGTTCTAGATGTAACCAATGTAGATGCTACCTACGTTTGGCAAGATGGATCTACTGATCCAACCTTCACGGTTTCCAATCCGGGGGTTTACGCGGTAACGGTAACAAACCCCTGCGGAGTTGGTACCGACGAAATAGAGATTACGTATTTAAATGACCTTCCCACTGTCGATATTGGAGACCAACTAACCCTGTGTGAAGGAGACGATCTTTTTTTGGATGCAACTAATGACTTTTCTTCATATTTATGGCAGGATGGATTTACCGGTGCCGTATACAGTGTAACCGATGGTGGTTTATTTTCTGTAGACGTTTCCAATGCCTGCGGAACTACCTCCGACGATGTCTTGGTAACCTTTATTCCAGCCATTGACCTCGACCTACCCGACGCCATCGCATTGTGTCTTGGAGATACGCTGTTCTTAGATGTTACTCAAGAGGGGTCTGTGACCTACGAATGGTTTGATGGAAGCATTTTACCGACCCAAAGCATTGACAAGCCAGGGGTATATAGCATAAGCATTACTTCCGACTGCGAAGTGGTGACCGATAGTATTGAAGTTAATTTTATTAGCACTGATCCTATTGACATAGGTCCCGATGCAATCCTATGTTTTGGTGATTCTATAGAAATTGGAGTTCCAATCGTAGGGGCGAGTTACAT
>JBCDIO010000481.1:0-4034 GCA_038748815.1 Bacteroidota bacterium | reverse complement strand
TCGAGGATCTGGCCGGACGACAACAGCTCGGCCAGGTGCACCTGTGTATTTTTGTGCCAATTATATTAAACCCACGGGGTCTTCCCGATTGGAATCAATAACCTATTGTACGCATGAAGTTCTTTATCGACACTGCAAGCCTTGAGCAAATTCAGGAGGCGAAAGACCTAGGTATTCTGGACGGTGTGACCACCAATCCATCTTTGATGGCGAAGGAAGGCATCACCGGTCAAGACAATATTTACCAGCACTACGCAAAGATCTGTGAAATTACTAGCGGTGATGTGAGTGCAGAAGTTATCTCCACCGATTTCGAAGGGATGATTCGGGAAGGCCAAGCCTTGGCCGAAATCGCGCCAAACATTGTGGTGAAAGTGCCGATGATTAAGGAAGGCGTGAAGGCTTTGCGTTGGTTCTACGACCACGGAATTCGGACCAACTGTACCTTAGTCTTTTCTGCCGGTCAGGCCATCCTTGCCGCTAAGGCCGGAGCTACTTACCTTTCTCCCTTCATTGGCCGGATTGACGATATCAACTGGGATGGGATGGAGTTAATTCGAAAAATTGCGGAGTTGTACGCCATCCAGGGGTACGATACGGAGATACTAGCAGCCTCCGTACGAAACTCTAAACACATCGTAGAAGCGGCTTTGAACGGTGCTGATGTAGTCACCTGCCCATTGAGTAGTATTCTCGGGCTTTTGAAGCATCCTTTAACCGACATTGGATTGGATAAATTCTTGGCTGACCACCGGAAAGCCGCCGAAAACGCCTAATTGTGCAATTACCGATCTACCAAGTTGACGCCTTTGCGGATACCCTTTTTACAGGGAATCCAGCAGCAGTCTGCCCATTAAATAGCTGGCTGAGTGATGCGCAAATGCAATCCATTGCCACCGAAAATAATTTATCCGAAACGGCTTTCTTCGTACCCGAAGCGAATCACCTGCACATTCGATGGTTCACTCCGGGGGCGGAGGTAGATCTCTGCGGGCACGCTACCCTAGCCACCGCCCACGTATTATACACTGAACTCGGTTGGGATAAATCCGAGATTCATTTCCATTGCAGAAAGGGAACCCTACGTGTGCAAAAGACCGCAACGGGTTACGCGATGGATTTTCCAGCTGATACTGCAATACCAACCGATATCCCAGTTCTTGTGGAACAAGCACTAGGCGTTCGCCCGCTGGCCTTTTTCCACGGTAGTGATGACTATCTGGCCATTCTGGAAAACGAAGAGCAAGTGCAGAACTTGCAGCCTGATTTTCGCTTGGTGGGTAAACTAAAAGCCCGTGGCTTATTGGTTTCGGCGATCGGTGACCAGCACGATTTCGTTTCCCGTGGGTTTTTTCCGCAGGTCGGCATTGACGAAGATCCGGTTACCGGCTCTGCACATACCCTTTTGACGCCATACTGGGCGCAAAGACTTGGGAAAAACAAACTACAAGCCCGACAGATTTCGGCCCGCGGTGGAACGCTTTCTTGTACCTTGCAGAATGACCGAGTGATTCTTGAAGGCACTGCGCAAACTTATCTGAAAGGAACCATCTATATTTAACCGGAACGTTCCCTATTCAAAATTCCCACTTTCTGAGTAGATTCGTGCGAACCCATCACGCACGATATGGCATCCATTAATGACATTTTATTCCACTTAGGAGAAGACCGTTCGAAGTACTTCAACGCCGTTTCTCCTCCCATCATTCAATCTTCCAACTTCGCTTTTGATACGCTAGACGATTTTCGGGCCGCCATTGCGGACGAGATGAATCAGCACATTTACACCCGTGGTAACAATCCAACGGTCCAGATTCTGAGGCAGAAACTGGCCGCCCTAGAAGGCACCGAAGAAGCCCTGGTTTTTGCCAGTGGGAGCGGTGCCATTGCGGCGGCTATTCTTTCCCAGGTTAAGCAAGGCGACCACGTCGTCTGCGTCGCCAGCCCCTACGCCTGGACGAAGATCTTACTGATGGAATATCTTCCCAAATTTGGGGTCACTCATACTTTCGTGGACGGAACCAATTTCCAACAGCTTCAAGAAGCCTTCCAGGACAACACGAGTCTCCTTTATCTGGAGAGTCCCAATTCCCTCACTTTTGAGCTGCAAGATTTAGCTGCCTGTGCCGAGTTTGCCAAGAGCAAAGGAGTGGTTACCTGTATCGATAATTCCTACACTAGCCCACTGTTTCAAAATCCCCATGCCTTGGGTATTGACCTGGTGGTGCATTCTGGCACCAAATACCTCAACGGGCATAGCGATGTCGTCTTTGGCGTGATTTGCGGTTCTAAAGAGATGTTACAGCCCATCTTTGTCAATGAGTTTATGACCCTTGGAGGCATCCTAAGCCCCCACGATGCGGCTTTAATATTACGGGGGCTTCGCACCCTTCCTTTGCGGATGCAGCGTAGCCATGATTCGGCGATGCAGATTACGGAGCGCTTAGCTAAGCACCCAAAGATTGAGCGGGTCATTTATCCTTTCCATCCAAGTTTTCCGCAGTACGAGCTAGCGCAGAAACAGATGCAGGGAGCCGGTGGCTTATTCTCTGTGCTCACGACTGCGAAAACGAAAGAACAAGCCGAAGCTTTCTTCCACAAACTAGAACGTTTTACACTAGCCGTTTCTTGGGGCGGACACGAATCGCTGGTTATTCCAACGGTTGCCTTTTATGGTATACCCGGCCGGCCGGACAGCCCTCTACCCTTTAATTTAGTCCGTTTTTACATTGGTTTAGAAGATGCGGAATGGCTACTTGAGGATTTGGAGCAAGCGCTGGCAGTCCTTCCTTAACCCAAAGTCAGAAGGTATAGTTAACCTTGAACCTCATTAATCGGCTGCGAGTGGCCAATTTTATCCTGTACTTCGTTAAAAAGCCTCGCTGATACTCTGGCATCGCCTGCGTTTTTAGCCTAGTTCAGAATAAAATTTGCTTACTCTCGCTCGATCATGAAAATCAAGGTTAACTATTAATTTTTTGTACACTTTTTCTTGCTTATTGTCACATTTACATTATCTTAGCCGCAGAAGATTAGAAGGATTCAGAGGCAGTGAGCCAATTTGTATTTTAACTGAATTAACACTCTGCAAATTTAATACGGGCAGAAAAAGTGGCGATAGAAAAGAGTGTTCACGAAAATGAATGAAATGGTAGTTCGCGCAACGATACAACAATATGGTTACGCTTTCTACAAAGAATAACAGTCGGGTGATTTCTTACAAGAGCGAAGTAATCTATTAGAGTCTTCGCTCTTTTTTTATTCCCGCATCCGAAACAATGTCGACAACCAACTAAAAGAGAGATACTATGGAAGGATTAACCCTGAGTCCGATAGATATTGCGATCATGATCGGCTACGGAGTCCTGATTATCGGTTACGGCCTCTATCACGCCAAGCGCAACAGCTCAGAAGACTACTTTCTAGCGGGCCGAAATATGACCTGGCCCATTGTAGGTATTGCCTTATTTGCCGCCAATATTTCGAGTTCTACCCTGGTGGGGCTGGCCAGCTCGGCGTATCAAACCGATACCCACGTATATAACTACGAGTGGTTTGCGGCGGTCATTTTAGTTTTCTTTGCCATTTTCTTCCTGCCATTTTACCTGAAGTCTGGCGTTTATACCATGCCGGAATTTCTGGAGCGACGCTTCGACAAACGGTCGCGCTATTATTTCTCTTTTGTCACCATTATCGGAAACGTACTCATTGATACCGCAGCTGGTTTGTACGTAGGTACCATCATTCTTAAATTGATGTTCCCCGAAATAGAAGGCTGGGTTATTATCTTGATCATGGCTTTTGAGGCGGCGGCTTATACCATTCCCGGTGGCTTGAACTCCGTGATTCAGACCGAGGTCGTCCAGGCCATTTTATTGGTGGTTGGTTCCATCATTCTGACTTACTTCGCCTTCGATCAGGTCGGTGGTTGGTCGGGCTTGATTGCTGGCTTGGATGCCAAAGGACAAGCGGGTGATTTTGCCCACAAAGGAATTACGTCTGCCGAGGAGGTGTTGAGTTTGATTCGACCAGCC
>JBCDIO010000480.1:0-4036 GCA_038748815.1 Bacteroidota bacterium | reverse complement strand
TCAAACCCGATCGTGTACAACTTCAACGGAGCGAATGAGTTGTCTCTAGTGAAAAACGGATATATGACCATGGTTTCAATGGCGACCGATGCTAGTGGCAACACCGCATTGGCCAATGCGGAAGCCTTCATACCGTGTAATGCAAGTCCGGAGATTCCTGAGACCATGTTGATGCTAGGCGCAACCTCCCATTCTGACCAGCTTAGCCTTTACCCGAATCCTACACAGGGGGCTACCGAAGTATTCTTTGCTATGCCAAAGACTCAATGGGCGCAATGCCAAGTACTCGATCTCAACGGGAACGTAGTGAAGGTTCTCTTCCAGGGATACCTAGAAGAAGGGCCGCAGCAAATTACCTGGGATGCGCACCAGCTCCCGAGTGGAATGTACTTGGTGCAGTTGCAGACCGAAGATGACCTACAGATCCAGAAGATCCAGATTATGCGTTAAGGACCTCCCTATTTGTTAGCATACCCACGTTGCATGCATACCCACGTTGCATGCATACCCACGTTGCATGCAACGTGGGTATGCCAGTTGTCTTTTGATAAGAAGGGGACTACATTCTGGCATTATTCCCCGATGCTAGGCCTGATAATCTAAATTATTTCATTAGCTTGAACCCAGACCAGCGAAAGCTCGTCGCGCTTACCTAATCTATTACCTCTTCTATCATTACGTATAGGATCATTCTGGTCCGGCTCAATGCCTATGCATTGATTATTTTTTGGTTTGTATCTAATAGAATAGATCTCATGAAAAAGTACATTCTACTAGTTGTATTATCAAGTGCTTGCGCTAACCTCTTCGCACAGGGAGGGGAATTTTGGGGCGTTACCCGCGATGGCGGGGACAACTTTGCCGGTTCTATCTACAAGATTGACGAAGATGGCACCAATCAAACAACCGTCTACAGTTTTGATTATGAGGTCAACGGGTCCGATCCCGACGAATTGACCATGGTTGAGCTGAATGGTTTGCTGTACGGTACGACCGACGGTGGAGGGATCAATGATGATGGAACGCTTTTCAGTTACGATCCAATGACGGGAACGGTGAATACTCTTCATTTTTTCCTCGATACCGTTTCTGGAGAAAATCCATTTGGCCCGCTTTTTACCGAAAATGGTAAAATCTATGGCCTTACTGCGGACGATGGACCCACTGGGGATAATGGAACTATTTTTGAGTACGACCCGGTACTAGACACGCTAAAAACAGTAGTGGAGTTTGATTCTAATCAGTTTGATGGTTTCACAACCCGTTTCCAAATTGGTTCAGATGGGCATTTTTACGGAGTTTCTAGCCAGGGCGGATTTACCGGCGATGGGGTTATTTTCAAGGCAGATCGAAATACGGGTATAGTCACCCTTTTGTACGAATTCGATAATGCAGTCAATCAAGATGGCTTCCGACCCGATGGGAGCCTAGTGGAGCTTAGTCCCGGAGTATTTTATGGAATAACCAGGACAGGGGGCATTAATAACGATGGAGTCATTTTTCGATTCGATGTAAATACCAATACCTACACAAAAATGATTGATCTTCTGCAGGCGACTACAGGAGAATCTCCGACGGGAGGCTTAATTCTGGGTAGTAATCAATTGATATACGGAGTATGCCGGCGGGGAGGTACCAACGAAGGGACCATCTTTGAATTTGACCCAGTTATGCAGACGATTACCGTCTTACACAACCTTTCTGAAGACGATGGCGAATTTTCCGAAAGCGCGCTGACCGAAATAAGCCCAGGTATTTTTTACGGGATGGCCGAGCGGGGTGGAACCAATAATGATGGAACCCTTTTTGAATACAATTTGAATACGAGCACCTTCACCAAGAAAATTGATTTTGAACGGGACACCATCGGAGAAAACCCCAATGGGAATTTGTTCTTAGCCAGTAATGGTAATCTGTATGGCTCTCTTCAGGATGGCCCATTAGGCGAAGGAACGATTTTCGAATACCTACCCGGTGCGACCGATGTGCAAGTAGTCGTAGACTTTGAGAAAGCACTGAGCGGAGCGCAACCGCAGGAACAATTAGCGGTTGGTCCTAATGGTAAGATATATGGTACGACCTTTCAGAAAGGGTCCAATAATCAGGGTACCTTATTCGAATTTGATCCAGTAACGGAGGTATTCACGCTCCTTCACGACTTTACAACGGATGCTCAAGGAGAGCAACTAGAAGGATCATTAGTCATCATTGGTGATATGGTTTACGGGGTGGCTTCCGAAGGTGGATCGGTGAATGGTTCCGTCGAAAACGGAACGCTTTTTTCGTATAATTTAACGACTAATACTTTTAACGTCGAATATACCTTTGACAACAGTACCGGCCGGAATCCTGGTAATGGCCTGATCCTTTCTAGTCAAGGAACTTTGATTGGTAACACCTTTAATGGAGGCCTCAATGGTGGGGGAGTCCTTTACGAATATGACGTAAACACCGGGACTTATTCATCGCTCTTTAATTTTGGTGTCAGTACTACCGGTAGTGGCGTTGATGATCCTTTATTAGAATACCAACCCGGTGTTTTTTATGGGACGGTCGATTTCACTTCCAGCGGAGATGGAGCGGTTTTTAAATATGATCGAAATACCAACACCTTCACCACGATTCATGTGTTTTTAGGTGGCATTAATGATGGTGACTCCCCGGAAAGTTCGCTACTACTCGCAGCAGACGGCCTACTGTATGGAACGACTCGTCGGGGCGGAACGGATGATGAAGGGGTTCTGTACTCTATTGATCCAAGCACCGATACTTATTCAGTGGTTGCCAGTTTTCTGGCCGCTCCATCTTTGAATGCACCCGGAGGATCCCTTGTGCAGGCACCAAACGGAGAAATTTTTGGGATTAGCGAATTGGCAGGTACCAAATTTAGAGGCGGCTTATTCAAATTTGATCCAGTAAATACCCAACTCGAAAATATTTCGATCAATCAGATCGTCTTTAATAATATTCAAGGCGGCCTGATCTCCGTACCCGATATTTATCTTCCCAGTATTATTTGTCAAGATCTTAACCTCAGTTTGGATGGGATGGGAATAGGAACCTATACCGCCGCTAGCTTGGATGGTGGCTCTACCGATAACTCCAGTGCCTTGTTCTTAGGACTTACGGCTACAGAAATCGCTCTTACGACCACAAATAATTCTCCCTCCGATGAGTACTTTGCCGATGGGAATATTTATTTCTACGAAGAAGGGACTTTTATCTTAGATGCACCAGCCACGGTTTCGTTTACTGATCCAGCATTAGAAGACGATTCCGCGAATAGCATCTTGATTATCTACGACAGCAAACCAAGTGCGAACCGGGGACTGCTCGATGATCGCTTTGGACTAGTCGGGTATATAAGCTACAGCGGTAGCGCGACAATCGGAAATAACTCCCTTAGTTTAGCTGCCAACCGGACTTATTACATTCAACGTGCTTCCTTGAGTCCACTCGGCATAGGTACTTTTGACTTAGAATCAGATATCGCCATAATCACGGATCTAGCTGAACGTGGAGTAGGTTGTGCCGAAGCCGGTACTACCATTCCAGAAATAGTGTACGCTTACGACCGAGCGGGAAATTTGACTTCATGCACCGCGAATGTTACAGTCTTAGAAGACGAAGATCCGGTACTTTCGGCTGACCTGATTCCCGTACCGGGAACCATCATTCCTTGCGGAAAAGCCGACTTTGAAGTATCTGCCGTGGCTACGGACAACTGCGGTGACCCTACAATTTTAAATGTGATTGAAGTTCCACAACTGAGCAATCCTACCGTTCTTTATAAAGTCCGTTCGACCAATGCCTTGAAGTTCCGTTTAGACCAGAATGCGGTCAAGGTACTTGGCCCCGATCCAGTGGCATTCTGGAATCAAGTACAAGCGGATGGTGGTATCGCGGTAGAAGATGGTCAGATCATTACCTACCGGGAAGTCAATTCGAACTCAAACCCGATCGTGTACAACTTCAACGGAGCGAATGAGCTGAGCTTGGTGAAGAACGATCATATGACCTTGGTATCCACCGCTAC
>JBCDIO010000479.1:0-4037 GCA_038748815.1 Bacteroidota bacterium | reverse complement strand
GCCTCGGCTACTTCTTCGTAATTGGGGCAGTTATATAGGACTGTAGGACGCTCGACGCCATATTCTTCAACATAGGCCTCGGCAATGAGATCGGAAACGGTAAATTGTGCATCCGCGCGATGGATAAAGCGTTGCTCTAAGCTGGCTAGGAAACGTCCCCAGGATCTATTTTTCGTATTCTTATCAAATTCCAATTCGTGCGCATCGTAAACGACTTTCAAGCGGCGGTTGTAGAGCTTTTTTGTTCCAATAGCCAGCGGAAGAGGAAGGACATCGCAGCAGTGCATGAAATCAAAAGAGCGGTACTGCCAGCTCACTCGTAAGAATAATTCTGCCCACTTTAAGTATTGCACCGGGCGATACTTAGCGAGGGGTCGGGTACGCAAACGGATGCGATGCACGTGAAATCCTTCCATGTCCTCGTGTTCGGGGAGGTCCCCTTCGTGGAGAGCTACTACCGTTACGGCAAAGCCGCCGCGGGCCAGGCTACGTGCTATGCGTAAGACTCGACTGTCGTGCAAAAAATTATTGAGGACGAGTATGACTATTTTCTTCATGCGGCGCAAAACTACGGCCTTTTTTTGGAGCATGGAACCAAGCTTTGCACAAAAACGACTATTCAAAGCGAGTTTGGTCGATTGTCTGGTGCACCATCCAATACAACGCTCCAAATCGGAGGAAAAAACTCAGTCCATAGCCCCAGGCCATCCAGCGCACGGCAAGGTCTGGATCGTTCCAAATCCAAGCCCCGTAGAGGATCGCCGCAATGATCAGGGTGAGCTGTACAAATTCTAAGGTGGTGTACAGTCGCGTATACTCCATGAGGTAAAAGATCGAAGAAATAGGTGCAACGATAAATTGCAAGAAAAAAGGAATGGCAAAATACCGCGCGTATTGACCCGCCTCCCGCCATTCTTCCGAAAATACAAACTCGAAAAGGGGAGGAGCGAATAGATAAAGGGTCATAAATGGCAGAAAGCCAATTAAAGCAAGACGCAGAATCGTTTTAAAAAAGATGCCCCGGCAATGCCCCAATTGTTGTAATTCTTCACTAGCTCGCTGCTTAAAGACTTCCTCAAAGGCCCGGCCAATGACCTGTAGAGGCCGCCGGATGACCGCCGACATTTGCCCAAAGAATCCCGCAATCGCTGGCAAGAACAAGGCGTTGAGCAGAATAGGTGGAAGCTCAAAAGCCCCTTTGTTAAAGAGGGTGCCCCAGAGCATCTGCCGCGGAAAATGAGCAAACCGCCGGGCTTGCTCCCGAATGGCCGCTCGATTCCAGCTGCGCCACATGGCTCTATCTTTGGTAAAAAAATGGTAGCCTACGAATAAGGCACCAGCTAACCAAGCTAGCATCGTCCCGAATACTAAGCCACCAATTCCACCAAGTAAAAGTCCTAAACCAACCCGCCCACCGGCGTTGGTTCCACTAATCAGTAACTTAGCCCAAGTTAGTTGGTTGAAGCGCTTTTTTCGATTGTGCCAAAAATTGAAGTTATTATGCCAGCTCTGGATTAGAATAGCCAACGGAAGTAAGTATAACCAAGGGCGTACTGCTGGCTCTCCGATCCACTCCGCTACCTGTGGCGCCCCGATGGCCAGTAGCAAGCCAATGACGAAAGCACAGATCGTTGCCAACGAAACGCTTACTCCCATCACCTGAATGGCTTTTTGATCCTCCTTGGGAATTAGGATAGCTAGTTCGTAGCGACCGGTGATCAAAGGGGTTAGAATGGCGACGAAGGCACCGAATAGGTAGTACACTCCAAAGTCGGTGGGACTATAGATCCGGGTGAGGATCGGGGCAACTGCCAGTGGTAAGAACTGGGCAAGGGTTGTGCCCGTCATTACCTTGAGGACATTACGGCTAAATTCGGATCTTGGCCACATGCCGCAAATGTAAGCCATTCCCGGCCTTGCGAGATCAATTCGGCTTGGCTATTTTTGTCGACCGACTGGCTTCTGGCTAGTCAAAAACCTAGAATCGCATGCTCGATCACAAAAATTTGGACCTATCTTTGCTGCTCTTGCGCATCTGCTTCGGGGGAATGATGCTTGTCTTGCATGGCTTACCTAAATTAGAAAAGCTCCTGTGGGGTGATCCATCTGCCTTTCCGGACCCCATTGGGCTAGGGGCTTATCTGTCCCTTTGTCTGGCCGTTTTTGCCGAAGCTTTGTGTGCGACTCTAGTCGTATTTGGTTTGTTTACCCGGGTGGCTTTAATCCCGCTAATCGTTACGATGTTGGTGGCTATGTTAATTGTGCAGGGTGGAAAACCAATGGACGATAAGGAATTGGCCTTGCTTTATCTGATACCTTATTTGGTCTTATTGTTAGCCGGTCCTGGGTTTTACAGCCTAGACGCCCGCTTACGACACATTCAATAAAGAGTGAAGTGCTTCATGAGAAAATCATTAGTCTTTTTAATAATGGTCGTTTTGAGCCCGGTGGCTTGTCGGGACTCTTCCTCTGCCAACGAGCCGACTCTGAAATACCAAGAAGCCCGCGGCGAAACCATGGGGACTTATTATTCGATTAAATACGGGAGCACCGAGGTGCAGGATCTGAAGCCTGACTTTGATTCTATTTTGGTGGTCTTAAACGATGAGGTGTCTACCTACATTCCTAGTTCGACTATTTCTCTTTTCAATCAGCAAGAAGGCCCTTTGGAAATCGGTTTTCCAATGGATGCTTATTTGCAATCAGACGAAGAAAAAATCCCAGCGGCTAATCAGCACTTTGCTAAAAATTATCTGATCAGCCGGCAGATTTACGAACGGACCGAAGGATACTTCGAGCCAACGATCATGCCTTTGGTCAATTATTGGGGCTTTGGTTACACCGAAAAGAAAGCCGTTGCGGCGGTGGATAGTAGTCTCGTTGATTCTCTACTTCAGTTGGTAGGCATGGATATGGTCGCCTACGAAGAAACACAACTGCTCAAAACAAAACCCGGAGTACAGCTCGATTTCAGCGGCGTTGCCAAGGGCTACGGAGTGGATTTATTGGGCTGGTACTTGGAATCAATAGGGATCCAAAACTACCTGGTAGAAATAGGTGGCGAAGTACGGGCCCGTGGATTAAATAGCCGAGGTGGTGCCTGGACGATTGGGGTCAATAAACCCGATCCCAATGCAAAAGTGACAGACTTCCAGGTAGCCGCAACCTTGCAAGATCTGGCGGTGGCTACCTCCGGTAATTATCGTAATTTTTACGAGGTGGAGGGGAATAAATATGCTCATATTATTAATCCAAAGACCGGGTATACGCAGCTGAGTGATCTACTGAGTGCTACCGTTTTTGCCGAAGACTGTGCTACGGCGGATGGCTTCGCCACCGCCATGATGATTATGGGGCGGGAAAAGGCTCTGGCCCTGGCCGAGGCCGAACCCGAATTAGAAGTACTACTCATCTATGGAACGGCTGATGGAGGTACCGCTACAGAGGCTTCCTCCGGATTGGGTTCCATTATCCGAGAATAGATAACATTCCAAAGCCATATTACACCAAATACTATGGAATTTAACTTGAAAAGAGACTTGGTTTTTTTAGATCTGGAAGCAACCGGATTAAACGTGATGCGAGATCGGATTATCCAGATCGCCATGATTAAATATTTTAAAAGTGGGAAAGAACGGGCGGTTTTTGAAATGCTCATCAACCCGAGTATTCCCATTTCGGCCGAAGCGATGGCCGTACACGGCATTACGCCCAAAGACGTGGCCAATAAGCCCGTTTTTGCCCAAGTAGCGGAGGAGATCAATGCCTTCATTGGAAATGCCGATTTGGCGGGTTACAATAGCAATCGGTATGATGTTCCGCTTTTGATGGAAGAATTTGCCCGAGTGGGAATCGATTTTGAAATTGATGACCGGCGCATGATTGATGTGCAACGGATCTTTTATAAGATGGAACCCCGGAATCTACGGGCGGCCCTACGGTTCTACTGCGGCAAGGAATTGGAGAATGCGCACGATGCCTTGGCCGATGTAGAAGCAACGAGTGATGTGTTTGCCGGACAATTGGATCGTTATGCT
>JBCDIO010000478.1:0-4041 GCA_038748815.1 Bacteroidota bacterium | reverse complement strand
TAGGATTTGCCTTCATAAAAACGCAAATAGATGACCTGTTGCTGGCGAGAAGGTAGGGCTGCTAATTGTTGAGCTAAAGCAGTTCGTCGCCTTTTCTCCTCCTCTTCAGTTTGCATTTTATCAGTGAAAGCTGGTTCGGTAGTCACTAGAGCGTGTAGTTCCTCCGCAGCAGTTGGAAACAATCGACGCCGATTCAATCTTTTTCGAATGCGGTTGCGGATGGCCGCCAGCAAGTACAGCTCCGGATCGGTTTTTTGGAGGAGCCGACCAGCATTTTCGTAGACCCAGACAAATAGGTCTTGTAGCTGATCTCTCACTTCTTCGCGCTGGTTGGTAACCGTAAGTCCAAAACGAAATAGGGCAGGGTAGAGGAGTTGATAAAACTCATTAAAAGCATCATTATCCCCAGCAACGAAGTTGGTTAAAAATTGTCGGCAATGTTTGCGTCGTTGCTCCGCTGTCATCCTGTCCCTAGTTGGTTAACTGTTTTCCTTCGTTTGAGTAATTAAACAAGGGATGTTTGGGTAGCTGTCAATCCTACGCCCAAATTAGCGGAGTAATGACGGCCGACAATCTATGCTTTTTTCGCCATTCCCCGTTTAGGCTTAGCGAGCTCAGTAAGCACCTGCGTTCGCGCCCTAAGCCTAATTGTAACGTCAAATTGTTTTTCTCCTACCTATATAAATTCTTCAATTCTGGCTTTTTTATCTTAAAGTTTACCCATCGGCCAACTTAAAGGAAGGGAGATTGGTCTTCTAAAATGTAAGAGCTTTCATCAATGACAACTTCCATTTCCTTTGACCCACGTGCCTACTTACTTCATTGCCGCGCCTGCTTAGGTATTTGTCGCCACTGTCTAGAGGCTAGCAACAAAAATTTGGCGTGTCACGCCGGATTGCCCGACACCATTTTAGCCCTCGAAATCGCCATTTTGATGATTGAAGAAGGGAGTGAATACGCTTATGATCGGCTTTGCTATTGTGCTGAAGTGTGTGCCGCCAGCGTGAAAAAATGGGGCGATTGCCTTGATCCCTTGAGTCAGCTGAGTGCAAGAGCCTGTCAGGAGTTTTTACAGTATTGGAAGGGTAGGGCTGAGCATTAGTCTATAGCTTGGCGCGGCTATTTTCATTATATTTGTTTGTGTTACGACTGATAATTTATCAGGCTATTCCAATACCAATCACTATGAAAAGCACACTCTTCGCACTCCTCATATTGGGAGTATTCATCTCTTGTAATACTGCTCCTGAAACCACTACTGAAGTTCCGCCTACTGAGGAGGCCACTCCTAACCTGGTAGCTGAAGTGCCTCAATTAGACTGGCAAGCTATTGACTCCGATGAAGCTCTGGTGGCCACTGCCCTGATGGCAGCACCGGAAGAGAGTCGTGGTGGCTGTAAAGTAATCGGTTTCAATATGGCAGGAGAGTTCGTCACCCTTAGGGAAGGCTCGAATGAGTTTATCTGTTTGGCTGATGACCCTAAAAAGGATGGCTTCAATGCAGCCTGTTACCACAATAGCTTAGATCCTTTTATGGCTAGGGGGCGGGCCCTGCGGGCGGAAGGGAAAAAGGCAAAAGAAATCTTTGACATTCGTGAAGAGGAGGTAAAAGCAGGAAAACTCTCCATGGGTAAGGAAGGAACTACCTTGCATATCTATTACGGCCCCGAAACGATGTTCGATCCCGAATCGGGTAAGGTTAAAGAAGCGCACTACCGCTACGTAGTGTATCTTCCTTTTGCTACCGCTGAATCTACCGGCTTACCTGAAGCGCCCATTGCTCCGAACCACCCCTGGATTATGGATCCAGGTACCCACCGGGCGCACATTATGATCTCTCCGCTGAAGGAAGGGTAGCCATCCGACACCTCTGGAAGGTCCTTATGTTGCAGCCATGATCTTGATCATTCCTAGTGATGACATCTATCGCCATATCTACCGTTGCTTTCGCCATCTTTATCAGGTCAGGTGATTGTAGGTTTGGCAGTTCCAGCATTGCATGAATCCTGACGATTTCATCAGCTAAAAACTTTGTCATGCAGACTAACATGGGTAAACTAGATGTCTATTTTCGCATCTCCGTCGCTATCCTCATTGGAATCCTAGCTTACACTGGATTTCTTACTGGCACCTTGGCTACCGTACTCTTGATCGTGGCCGTTATTTTTTTTGCAACCGGTATTATCGGCAGTTGTCCATTGTACACTTTATTTGGTATTCAGACTTGCTCTCGGGAAGGGTAGGGGAGCATGGCTATGACCTGTCTTTTGTGGAATAGCGTTGTCTGAATCTACTAGGATTCTCTTGGGTCACCTTCTTAAAGATTCGATTATAGTAGGATAAGCTCTGAAAGCCCGATTGATAACAGGCTTCACTCACGCTTTCGCCCGCCATTAAGTATCGCTTCGATTGACTGATCCGGTACCGGTTGAGAAATTCTACAAAAGTATATTTCGTCATTTTTTTAAAATATCTGCAAAAGGCTTCTTTAGTCATGTAGCAGATTCCTGCTATTTCGCCTAACCCAATTTTACGCTGGTAATGTTTGTCGATGTGTGCGTGAATCAGGCGTAGCCGCTCTTGTTCCTTATTTCTGAATTTATTAAGATAAGGCTTATCGTGCAGCAGCTGGATGTGCTGAACTTCCGATAAGGTATGTAAAACAGCGACTAACTGTAGATACTGTTCGGTAGGGGGTAAATGCGCTAGCTTGAAAAGTCGTTCCCCAATGCTGGAAATTGAAGGGCCAGAAAATGCGACCCCCTGCTTTGATCTATCAAATAGGCGTTTAATTCCAATTAGCTCTCTGGCGGTAGCAAAATGCTGCTCAACAAATTCTTTTTTGAGGTGGATAACAACTTTTTCATATTCTGACTTTACGCCATAATCAAAATTGAGGTGGGGAATATTCGCCCCAATCAACACTAAATCAAATCCGGTGAAGGTGGAAATGTGCTCTCCTACGTGTCGCGTACCCGTTGCTCCGTTGATGTACACTAACTCGTATTCTGGGTGAGAATGCCAAAAGAATAAATCACTCAGGCGAGGATTGACCATCATACTAAATGATCGGTTGTCTTGACTAGTGATGGTTTCGAGTTGGACTTTCATAGTAGTACAAAATTACTTTTGTGAACACATGTTGATGTCAAAATAATCAATATTGTACAACAATGTGCTAATAAAGATAAAATGCCCTCTAGCAGGTAGGCTCATCTTTGTAGCAACAGAAACGCAACGCACTACTCATCTTCAAAAACATGCTACCATGACAACTACTATTATTCCGGATAACCAGCATAAAGAAATTCCTGGCAACCCCTCTACGGCAAAAAGTAGTAACGTACAGTTGAGGAAGTCGGCGGCACCTGATTCCTTGCGCGTTCTATCGATGGAAGATTGGGAATTTTGGCAACACCACGGTTACATCGTCATTAAGCAGGCGGTGCCTCGGGCACAAGCGCTGGAAACGGCCAATTTCCTTTGGGAGTTTGAAGAGAAGGACCCCCTAAAACCAAGCACTTGGTACACGGCACCTCGCGCGGAAATGCAAATGAAGGAACTGGCGGGAACGGGTATGGTAGAGGTGTACAATCACCAATATTTGTGGACCAACCGCCAGACCCAAAGGGTGTATGATGCCTTCGTCGACATTTGGGGAATGGAAGAATTGTGGGTGACCATTGATCGAGCCAATCTAAATTTTCCAATACGCCCAGGCCATGAATACAAAGGCTTTATTCATTGGGATTATGACCCAGAGACGAAGCCCCAAAATGTACAGGGTGTATTAGCCCTTGCTGATCAGGAGGACGAAAACATGGGTGGTTTCCAATGCATCCCCTGGTTGTACCGAAATTACGATACTTGGAAATTGACGCAGCCCGAAGATCGGGATCATTTTAAGCCAGACATCTCGGGATTGGAAGACAAATTCTCAACCACTGGTAGTTCCCGCAGCAGTAGAAAGAAAATAAAAACGAAGCGTTAACAAACATGATACTTGCTTGGTCTGGGAGGACGGTTGTTGTGCTCTACAAT
>JBCDIO010000477.1:0-4043 GCA_038748815.1 Bacteroidota bacterium | reverse complement strand
TGGAACTGCGTACCCTACGCAAGGATAAGAATTACGATGAATCCGATTTAGTATAAGCTATTCAAAAGATACTAAGCCACCAAAGGCCGGTTCCTTGCAGGACCGGCCTTTGATATTCCAATCCCTCCACTCCATGTCAAAAAACGCAATCATTTATTGTCAAGGTATCGCTCCGTATCAACTCCAGGAAGGCCTAACCCTAGGGGAATACGAAAAAACGGACCCTGAGGTTAGGGCTAGCCCCTACCGGCTTTATCAAAAAGACGGTGCCTTTCTCCTAGAATTCACGGCTCCCTTAGACTTTGGTCACGTTCTTTATTTGGTTTCGGACCTATTAGAGGTGAGCCGCGATCAGGAGCGAGATATTCAAGGTTTTGTGGATACTGATCCAAAAAGTAAAATCACCGAGCACTGGCGGGGACAGCGCGTCTGTTTGTATCTCAGCGAACCCCTCAAACGGGCCATGCAACAGGAACCCGACAAATACCTCGACTTCGTCGATATCGTCTCGGAAACGAACCAGCATTCCTCTATCGAAATTGACAACTTCTTCTCCTACACCTCCGAAGAACAAAGACCCTACGAGGAGCCCGAGGTAAGCGACTTTAAAGAGTACCGCCTAAGTACCGGAGAATATCTCTACGAAGAGGGAAACTTCGAGGAAGAGTATTTAGAAGATTTAGAAGACGAGCGGAACCGTACATAATCGATCCTGTTCGCCTTAGGGAGTCGTCGGACGGCGATCCCATTTGTAGACCAGCCCAGCATTTACTCGCCCGGCTTGCCCAATATTGCGTCCGCTAACATTGTATGCGCCGCCGGTGAATACCCCAAAAGATGTATTGAGCTGTACATAAAAGGTACCCCCAATCCGGCCCCAGCTAGCTCCTTCTCCTCCGGCTACAGAATTATCCACCCCTGCATTGATACTACGAAAAAGATCAAACCAAACATCTGCGTAAATTTTACCGGTTGAGTAGCCCGTACGAATGATCCAGGGAATGGACACCAGTCCCGTGGGACTCAAGCGGAAGTCAGCTCCCGTCTGCGTTTGGAGGAAATAACCATTTTTCTCATACTGAAGAATGAATCGAGGCAGGAAGCTAATGGCTTTGATGCCAATCGGCTGGGCGGTTGTCGTTGGATAATTCGATATCGGGAAGCCTACCCCTACGGAGGTCATTAGGTTGAGATAGCCCCCGTTGGATAGCGCTTTGCGCTTGTTGCGAAAACGGATGGCCAGAATGGCGTCTTGCAAGCCACTATTTAAGGAGTCGGTCCACATGTAGGGAATCGAGGCGATCAGGTCCAAATTATTCGACACTCCATGGGCAATGTAAAGATTTACGGTTTGGGTCGTCACGCTGATGTCCTGCGCTTCGGTACCAAAAAAGTAGGTATCGTAGCTTTCGAAGGAATAGGTTAAGGCAACATCCGTAAAATGCCGACCTTTCATATAACCATCTAGCGCACCTTGTCCTTGGGTGTAAATAGAACCAAAAAACAGTAGGGGGAATAAAAGCAATTCTTTGCGCATCTTTTTTGATTTTGCTGCAAAGATAACGGACGAATCTCGCCAATTGATGTGTGGTAAAAAGCTTTTGGACAAGACTTGTCTTACCCGTATCTGCCGGGCGACGTTTAGGCCAATTTGCGGGCAATAATTTGGTTGTAGGCTCCGGATTCGGTCCAGTTCATTAGCTCGCGGGCCCGGGCAATGGCGTACAAATTGTTGCCATAAAGAAAGCGGACAAACTTCTCGAAGGTCTTTTCGTTGAGGCCTTCAAATTGTTTGGCCTGGGTTTCGAGGTCTTCGATTGGAAACTGCGCCCAGTACCGCTCGGGAAGTCCAGCGATCTTGGCGTAGTAATTCTTCACCACAAAAATATCTTGGCAAGCCAACAAGCCACCCCGATCGGCGGTATACTCGGCCATTTGCGCCCAGTTGAACAGGGCGTATTTGAGTCCGGTAGAAAGAATAGAACTCAGCCCTAGCGTTAGAGAGCTCATGGCATCCATCAATTCGGGAAAGATAAAACCTAACTCTTGGTACAGAATGTGATTGCTTTTGATTTTGGCGATCTCACGGCCGAAAATGAAGAGTAACTCCTCGGCTTGCAGCTTATCAATACACTCGGAAGAAAGCACGATGAACGGATCATCCGCACCGAGCGTTAGCGCGGTGAATTGCTCCGAGCGTTCCAGGTAGATGGGTGGCACAGGGCCTTGGTAGCCCAGGGTGGTACAAGCTAATTCGAGGCTCCGGTATACTTTGGGAAAGGACTGCGGGGTTAGGCGCAGGCTACTCCCGGTATATTGTAGTTTGATCACCTTCTCTACCCCCATATCGTAGAAGCGTCGAATGACGTTTTCCAGGCCGCGGGTATCTTGCAGTATCTTCATCGTCTTCGCATCTAGTGGATGCTCATAATCACTCGTTTTCAAACCGACTATGGGTCGTGGATTCATATCGGGTTTCTTTTTTGGTAAAAGTACGGTTTGGGGAGCAAGGTTGGCATGAAAATCTACGAAGCGGGGGGAGTTGGAGACTAAAAAGGATAGAGCTAGTAAATACCCTGTAGGTTCTCGCAAAGGGCCTACAGGCAGGCACAAAGGGCCCCCAAAGAACGCTAAGTAGTCAGGGAAAGTCTCTGCGAACCCTACCTTCATGCTAATGCATTTGGTAGGTAAATCTGCATGAAAAAGCCTCTTAGTCGCATGTCCCTCGTAAAGGACACCAAGATTTCGCAAAGAACGCTAAGTGGTCAGGAAAGGCCTCCTTAGGCACCAACCTTTAGAGATTCTTTTCAAGGCCCTAATAGGTCACTATCACATCGAAGCGACCATCCGTCACATTTATGGTATCTGAGTAGTCTTCGGCAATAGCTGTGAAGTAGAAGGTACCGGATACGATGGCTTTAGCTGCGTCAAAGCGAAGTATTTCAATGCTGTGAGAAGAAAGTGTATCTAAAAAATACCCCCCTCCCCATTCTAGATCATTATCATCAAAAATAGCCTGGTAGCGAAGTGGATAAGTCCCTTCGGATTCAAAAATTGCAGTTAAATCCAATACCTTTCTGGATGAACTTTCTTTATCAAACTGGGTACATATAACTTGAAAAGAAAAAGTAGGAGACAAAGTATGCCAAGCATCAAGAGGGTCTTGTGCAAAGCCTGGGCTATCAAGTGGTCCAAACAGCTCCCCATCGATATAACAACCAAAGGTATTTAGGCCTTCGGTAGTGATGGCCGGTAAACTCCGCTCGGCGGGGGTGAATAAGGGATCTTCGTCGCTAAAACAAGCGGTAATCGTGAAGGTTAGGAGTGCTAAGAAATACAGGTAAGGCTTTGGCATCATGGGACTGGGTTAGTTATACCTAAAACGAGTATTCGAGTAAAAAAGCTTCTTTTCTTACCTTCTTTTCCTGGATGAAAAGAAGCAAAAATCACGGCTGTATTCCTTTTCTACGCTTCGCTTCCCTCGGTCAGTCGGAACAAAATAAACAACTTAGAACAAAGGCTCTATTAGACGCCTTACCTAGGATTTCATCCGGATCATATTTTGTTCTTTTCGACTGCCTCTCCGTCGCTCCACTAAAAGGAATAAGGCCGGTCTAAGGAAAGCTCCTTCTCTTTTATTTGAGTTATTCACCCTGAGAAGCAAGGACACGTTTACTTAATAGGACCTCTGCGAGCTCTGCGAATACTTCGCGTACTCTGCGGGAAAAAAACCTCAGCAGCATGTTCCTCGCAAAGGACGCTAAGATTTCGCAAAGAGCGCAAAGTGGTCAGGAAAGGCCTCCTTAGGCACCAACCTTTAGAGATTCTTCTTAAGGCCCTAATAGGTCACAATAACATCGAAGCGACCATCCGTCACCTTAATGGTATCTGAGTAATTTTGGGCAATGGCTGTGAAATGAAAGGTACCGGATACGATGGCCTCGGCTGCGTCAAAGCGAAGTATTTCAATGCTGTGAGAAGAAAGTGTATCTAAAAAATACCCCCCTCCCCATTCTAGATCATTATCATCAAAAATAGCCTGG
>JBCDIO010000476.1:0-4045 GCA_038748815.1 Bacteroidota bacterium | reverse complement strand
CAATCGAGAAAAGGTAGATCAGATTGAGATAATGCGTCAGGTTAAAAAGCATCTTAGGTACTTCATACCCTTCGCTATTGAGAAAAAAATTGAGGAACATCATTGCTAGCACGATCGGGAGGGCTACGATCAAAAACCAAATCCAAGGTTGATTAGCGAATTCGCCGTATTTCCCAAATACCGTTTGTAGGAGTAAGATCAAAAAGATGATCGATACCCAAATGATGGTTCCGTTTAGCAGGCGTCGTTTAGCCTGAAGTAGAGGGATCGTGTTACTCATGAATTTCCCGGGTCAATTTTCGTGGAGATATTGAACGAAAATATATACAAATTTAGTTTCTAGCATTCTGGACCAAGATTTCTAAGATTCTTGATTTTTCCAGATGCGTCTGACTGGTATGGCGTCCGGGTTTCAAATAGTTGGCTTTCCCGGTTTCTGTTTGCTCAAATTCGTACACTAAAACGCTCACATTATGATCCAAGCTAAAGGGCCTTTCGGCCAGCCCTTTGGGTAGTTTATTAAGGCCCTCACTGATCCACTGCTTTGCTTGGTCTTGGTCTACTGGTGTGCCTGTTTGGCCAAACGGACGATTGGTGATCATAAATACGAAGACCCGAAAATACCCTTTGCGTTCGGTAAAAAGGGCTTTTAAATACGCCTGCAAGGAAAATTCTTCCATACCTACGATATTGGTACTCCACCGAGCATCTCCGTTCATGGGGCTTCCATCTTCCTGGATTTGCTCGATACGGGTAACCAGGGCAAAGCCTTCGGGTAGGGAATAATAGCTTTTTTCGTAATAGCCGCAAGAAGAAATGGCTTTTTTAAGCATCTGGTCCACACCTCCCATATCTTCAGCCTGCCGAAACAGCGTTTTGTCCAAGCTTTGGCTGGCCGAGGCTGGTGGTGGTGGAAACGGGAAATCGGGGATCGCGTAGCTAAATACGACGCCTTCAGTACTGCTCATTTTAGGTGCGGTGGCCCAACCACTAGGTTCGTTATTTAGGTTTGTTTCTGAATAGGCAGTTTGCGACTTACGTACTTGTTTGAGAACGGTAGCCATATAGGTATCGGTTTGGTCTAATACGGCCGACCAAAGTGGAGTGTCTTCGGAAGAACTAGAAGAAACGGTTTTTAAAGCCTGGGCAAAACAGGCACCAAAAATGCTACCATTACGCGGGTTGTAGTACGCGGTCTCAAAGCGCGTATAGTTCGATATTTTGATCTCGCCTCGCACATTGAGTAGTTGTTGAATACGCAAGGGGTCGAGGGTGAATTCATTGTCCCATCCGGCAAAGGCACCCGTTTGTTCACCGTGCACATCGTATATCGTTATATGCAGACGTCCCGGTAAATCGAGTACTTGTTGATGAAGTCCATTTTGACTCACCAGTTGATTGTTTATTTTAAAATAAGGGAAGTTGTCCAAGAGGTTTTGCTCCTGATAACTAGCCTCTCCTGCATAGTAGCAGACTACGATATCATCGTTCTCGATTGTTGTTTCGGAAAGTCTGCGATACAATTGCGCTGGTGTACTCACTTGTTGAAGGTCAATTCGGCTTTCTTGGAACGTATAGCCACCAACGCCTGCCCATGCTCGCCAGTGGGTAGTGTTGTTACGAACGGTTTGCCGCACTTCGGGGGAAGTGCCAGAGACTTGAATTAAGTGTAGGGTTTGCCCTAGTAGTTCATGCGGGGTTCCCGCTAGGAAGAAAAGTACCGTCAGGCCAATCAGCCAGGTACTGAATCGGAAGGAAGAATACGTAGATTTTTTGTTCTTAGGGATCATTCCTTTACGCTTAATACGGTTGTAACCAAATGGAACACTGTCCAAAGCCGGTGTTTTGCCATACCAGATAGTAGGTGGTACGTTCTTCTACAATAACAAATCCTTCTCCGTAGGCAGTACATGCACCGTAGGCACCACAGTCAATTTCACCCGTAATCTGATAGGCTTGTTTCCCTCGGGGAATACCAGAAGTGGTGAAGAAATTTCCTTTTAGTTCGAAAGCCTTTCCGCCAATATTAATGGAAACGGGAAGGGCACATCCAAAGCTATCTCCAGCGTAAGCGATATGGATGGTAGACGTTTCGAGGCGGTTGGCCGGTGACACAGGCTGGGTGATTTCTTGCCGGTTATTTTGATTGCCCAATGAACTGTTGTTGATATTATTTATGGGCTGGTTGGTTGCAGAAGAAAGAATGCCTTTGTTTCCCTTGGCCCAACCTACGGCGATGGCTTCCAGTCGAGCACTTTTGGGTGGATGGGTTCTGCTTCCGCTATGGGAAGAATGTGTTTCTACTGCTTTTTGAGCTTCTTCGAGGGTAGCTCCCATTTTTGCTAAGGCAAAACCTGACCACTCATCGGCTTCGAGCTCCAGTTCCGGACGACTGCCTCCACCTTCGATCGTGTGCCCTTGGAGGTGATGGGCAATTTCGTGGGCCAGAATGCTGATACCTGCCCAATTCGTACCAGTGCTATTATTGATTTTGAGCATGAAGTTTTGACTATACAAAATGAGCCTTTGGCCATTTTGTATAGTAGCTAAGGCATTTGGTACGTTACCGGCTTTGATCTCAAAATTGGGTTTAAGTCCCACTACATCAACAATTCGTTGTACAATCTCTTCTGCTTCGGTACTAGATGAGAAGCTATAGATCTGATTTTCGGCAATGTCTTCGCCGTAGTAGCTACAACAAGCATCGGGATTGATTTCCATTAATTGTTGAGCCAGCCCACAGAAGGGGAGTGCTCCGAGAAGAATAGCCGTAATTAGACGCATACGATTTGATTGGTGAGGAAATGAGTGATCCTTACCGGATTTGGTTCAGTTCTGGGGTTAAAAAGACGCCTAATCTGTGGATTAAGCCTGCTGGTAGGAAACATATTTTCCGCTTCAAATATAAGTAAATCCCGAACCACCCGCTGAGAATAGGTTTTCCCTTTAGGCTTTCCGCTATAAGTCTACGAGACCTCGCCCCGAGTACTCGGGGCGTAGACGTAGGGGTGGAGCGAAAAGGGACGATTTCTTTAGGAAAGGTGGCCAGTCGGCCGAGGTAAGAAAAGAGATAGGATTTGGAGGTCAGACTGCCGATCAAAGAAATCCGATGTAGGACCTTGGAATCCAACAGCCATTTCCTTGGTGTGCAGGTAGGTTATAATTCACCATACCGGCTTCGAATATTGATCTCTTTACCGAGACAAAATTCAAATTTGTAGACGATAAAGCCAACGGAAAGAAAGAGCCCGCCGATGAATTTCTAGGGCAAGTGTTGCCTCCAGTTCTTATATTTGAATAAGAACGAAGCGGTGATTAGACAATCACCTGGGGCTTACTCCCCTTTATCATCCGTGCTTTTAATCAGTTCTACATTATGCCATATGACTCCGTGCAAATCCTCCGGAAGCGGATCGCTGAACAACTAGCGGACGAAGACCTAGAGCCCGCAATACGAACGCTCGAAGAAGTTCTTTCGGAAGATTCCAATAAATTTGGAGACCTACAACTATATCGGTCTCGGTTTAAAAATACCGCCAAACAGGTGCGTAAAGGGAATATTTTACCCGATCAGGCTCAGAATGCCTTTGGGCAAGTACGGGAAGCCCTGCAGTACTTGATCGAAGAGGTGAAAGCGAAAGATCTGCGGCCCGGGGTCGTAAATACCCCGGATGCAAATCTGGTGTTAAGTTATCAGGATATACAAGGTAATGAGATCGAATTGGACCTCGAACAATTGGAGCGACACGGAGCCCGTAAGCAAGCCGAAGATTTCATTAAAACGCTCCGGAAAACGCGTAAGGTGCTCGCTTTGGAAGAAGACGCCGAAGAGCGTGTTCAATACCAAGAGAAGCTTCAGCACTTGCTGGAAGAATTAGAAGAAATCCGGCGCCGGATTTAGAGCGTGTTTGGGAATCGAATTCTTGCCTGCAATCGGCAAATTTTATCCTGTATTTCGTTAAAAAGCCTCGCTGATACTATGGCATCATCTGCGTTTTTTGCCTTATCCAGAACAAAATTTCCCCGATTTCGACTAAGACTCAAT
>JBCDIO010000475.1:0-4049 GCA_038748815.1 Bacteroidota bacterium | reverse complement strand
GCCATTAAAGTCCGTGAAAAAAGGCCCGATTATGAAAACCCGGGAGACTCACTTTTCCTCTCTACCACCGCCCGTGCGTTTGTAATCGACGTCGATTCGTCTATGATTGTTTCTTCAATACTTGAACCAAACACAGCCGCCGAGATTAGCCTCTTTCCCAACCCCACTCATCAACGGTTATTTCTGGAATTTGCCGAGGCCAACAGAATCACCAGCTTGGAAATATTCCGAAGTGACGGCCAACGGGTATACCACCACTCCAAGCTGCTACCTCAAGCCGGTCATTCCACCTTGGAAATAGACACCCAAGGTTGGCAGCCCGGATTGTATCAAGTACTCCTTTGGATCGACGGAAAAAGGGTCGTACGGTCGGTGGTAGTGCAGTAGGGCTGGAAAGCCTACCACCGACGAGAAATGAATAAGCGAGATTCTCAGGAAGCGATCAAGCGAGGATAGTAATAGTGTTCGAGGAAATCGATCCACACTAAATCCTACTGGTTTAATCTTTCGACAGGACTGGTTCCTTAGCCAGAATTTTGGTACTTTTGCGGCCAAGAATTCAACCCTTATGATCACAGTCAACGATGTAGCCTTGCAATATGGCAAGCGCGTCCTCTTCAAAGAGGTCAACCTAAAGTTTACCCAAGGCAACTGTTATGGCGTTATTGGCGCTAACGGAGCCGGTAAATCTACCTTCCTGAAAATCCTTTCCGGCGAGATCGATCCCAACCAAGGGAGCGTTTCTTTTGAGCCCGGTAATCGGATGGCCGTTCTGAAGCAGGACCACTTCGCCTACGAAGAATTTCAGGTGCTCGATGTAGTCATCATGGGCCATAAAGAGCTCTACGACATCCGTCAAGAGAAGGATGCCATCTATATGAATCCCGATGCCACCGAGGCAGAAGGACTACGTGCCGCTGACCTGGAAAACCAGTACGGAGAAATGGGAGGCTGGAACGCCGAAAACGATGCCGCCGAATTACTCAGTAATATGGGGGTTTCGGAAGAAATGCACTACCTCACCGTCGGTGAACTCAACGGCCCGGATAAGGTAAAAGTATTGCTGGCACAGGCCCTGTTTGGAGAACCCGACATGCTCCTACTCGATGAGCCTACCAACGACCTGGACGCCAAAACCATCACTTGGTTGGCCGACTTTCTGGCCGATTTCAAGAATCTAGTTATCGTAGTTTCCCACGACCGCTACTTCCTCGATATGGTTTGTACGCACGTGGTCGACATCGATTTCCAGCAGGTCAACATCTTTACCGGTAACTATACCTTCTGGCACGAATCGAGTAAGCTAAAAGCGGCGCAAATCGCCAATAAGAATAAAAAGGTGGAACAGAAACGCGCCGAAATGATGGAATTTATCCAGCGTTTCTCCGCCAATGCCTCCAAATCGAAGCAGGCTACTTCTCGGAAGAAAGCCCTCGATAAGCTCAATCTGGAGGAGATCAAACCATCCACCCGAAAGTATCCATTCATTCATTTTCAGCCAGAACGTTCTCCCGGTGATCAAATACTGCGGGTCGAAAATCTCGGTAAGAAAGACGAAAATGGCCAGTGGCTATTTAAGAATGTGACCTTCATGCTCAACCACGATGAGAAGATCGCGCTCCTGGGAGATGATGGTTCAGCTTTGACGGCTTTGTACGAAATTCTGGCCGGTGAATTGGAACCCGATGCGGGTACCATCGAATTTGGGCAAACCATCACCTCCACCTATATTCCCAACGAAAACGAACGGTATTTCGTGGGCGAAGAGGAGGAAGACCTGATGAACTGGTTGCGTAAATATTCGACGAATAAAGACGAGCAGTTTATCCGTGGTTTTCTGGGAAGAATGCTATTCTCCGGAGAAGAAGTGTACAAGAAATCATCGGTATTATCTGGGGGAGAAAAGGTGCGGTGTATGATGGCCAAGGCCATGCTTTCGGCTCCTAACTTCGTACTTCTTGACGAACCGACCAACCACTTGGATTTGGAATCGATCACCGCGCTCAACGACGCCATGAAAGATTTCAAAGGGAATATGATCTTCACCTCGCACGATCACCAATTAACGCAGACTGTCGCCAATCGGATTATCGAGATTACTCCCAATGGCGTAATCGATAGCCTGCTGAATTACGACGAATACCTGCAGTCTGACCGCATTGCGGAGCAACGGGCGGCGGTGCTTAACTAAACTACTTATCGTCGTTCGACGGGTTTTGGACATTCCCGGTGTAGAAAACGAAGCGTTTTCTACACCGGGATTTTTATATTTACCCCCTCATACAATAGACCAACATGAAAAAGACACTACAAACCCTTACGGTAGTATTACTACTCCTGGCCGCTACACCCGGCCGGTCCCAATTGCACTTCGAAAAAGACTTTACCACCCGTCCGGGAATCTCGTATTATGGCAACTGGGTAGAGATCGACGAAAAGATGTATTTCGCCGGTAATAATATCTTCTACGGAATTGAGCTCTGGCAATTTGATCCTGCAACGGATCAGGCCATGCGCTTGACCGATATCAACCCTTTAGGCGCAGGCTCTTACCCGAGCAACATCACTAAATATCAAGGGGCGATCTACTTTACGGCTTGGCGACCAGAGAATAACTGGCAGATTTATAAAATCGATCCACAGACCTTGGCTTTGGAAATCGTTTCCACGGCAGAAGAGACCACCTTTCAACCCAATAACGTGATCGTTTACCAGGATAAACTCTGGTTTACGGCCTCTAATGGAACCAGCTATAACCTTTGGAGCTACGATGGTAATACGGATGCCTTTACAGAGTACGATCCTCCGGCAAATGGCCATCAAGATAACTTTGCTCCTCAGGCTAAATATGTGTTCGAAGGAAAGCTGCTCCTTAATGCTTATAATCCAAATTTTATCTTGGAACTATGGAGTTTCGATGGCGAGACCGGATCGTACACCAAAGTACCCACGCAATTCGACGGGCAGCAAAACCTTTCAATCGCGAGCTACAGCCAATGCCGGGGCGAGTTGATGCTCAATCTTTCGGGCAACTGGCACCACTACGATGCGGAGCAGGACTCCTGCATCTTTCTGGAAACCAATAATAGCGGTACCTTCCGAGGGGGGCACTGCCTGCAAGACCGTTTCTGGTACCCGAGTTACAATAACAACGATATCAAGTGCTACGACCCCGCCACGGAAACCGTAGAACTACTCAAAGACCTGCACCCAGACGCACCCTTCGCACCAGAAGCGATTAAAGTCATTGGTGACGACCTATTTATCTGGGAAACCGCAGCGGGACCTAATTACCGCCTCTACCGCTACAATCCGGCGGAGCAGACAATGGAGACCTTGTTCCAAGATAATTCGGTTTTTATCCATAGCCAAACCCTGTTAGAAGACGAAGACGGTATTTACTATTTTGGAGAAGCGATCGACCGGGAGATCTATAAATTCCATAAGACCGAAGAAACGGTGGAGTTGATTGCCGATATCGATCCAAGCAATGGAGATGGCTTTACCAATACCCCACCGTACCGCTTCCAGACCTGGAACGGGCAGCTCATTTTCAATGCTTATTCGCAGGAAGAGTTGAGCTATTGGATTTCTGGAGAACTCTGGACGAAAGGTCCTAACTCCGGGGATTATCAGTTGTTTAGGAATAATTTGACCAGCGACGAGAATCCCTTTGTAACGGGGCCCATGATTGAAATCAACGATCGGGTGTACTTTTCAGGCTCGTTTAAAGACGGCATCGCTCGCCAGTTGGTCAGTTATAAAGTGGGTGAAGATAGCGTACGCTGGGAAGCTAATGTGACTAACCCGCCCGTAGGGTTTGACGTTCGGCTACGTGACCTTCTGGAATACGAGGAAAACCTCTTCTTTTCGGCCTTCAAAGATCATTACTTCAATACTCAGTTCTTTCAGTTTGATACCAATACCGACGCCTTAGGCTTATTACCTGGTTTAGAAGAGTATACGGGTAGCCTATTTTTCCGCATTGGGGAACATTTGATTTTCCAGGGGAACAATGATTTGAGCTTTGATAGTCATTTACTTTCCTT
>JBCDIO010000474.1:0-4053 GCA_038748815.1 Bacteroidota bacterium | reverse complement strand
AAACATGGCTGCGCCACTGGCCCAAAAGATTTCCTGGGCCGAATCGTATTGCTTGCGGTCTTCCTCCACCGTTTGAAAAATGCGCCCCCGGCAGAAGGGGTAACCCAGATAATCGATCCAGCCTCCAGCTGCACCGGCGTACTCAAAGGTCGATTTATTTTTCTGAGCTAATATCTTAGGTTGAGCTGCTGCAATACGCGGATCCTTCTCCATTTGCTCAATGATGGGGTCTACCCAGCCCGGAGTAACTTCCACATCGCTATTGAGCAAGATATAGTAATCCGCTTCAACTTGGGCCAAAGCCCGGTTGTAGCCCTCTGCGAATCCGTGATTCTTTTCTAGGTCTACGGTTGCTAGCTGAGGATGATGTTCCTGCAGCCAGGCCAAACTATCGTCTTGGCTACCGTTATCGGCTACGATGATTTCCAGATTTTCGTAGGTCGAGGCCAGAACAGAAGGTAAGAACGCTTCTAGAATCTCTCGGGTATTGTAGTTCAGAATGACCGCCGCTACTTTGGGTAAGCTAGAAGCTTGGCTCGGATCGCGGTGTTCCGCGGTGTTCGCTTTGATTTGTTCGAATACGGCTAAGGCATCCAGTCGATCTTGGGCCAATTGCTCTTGTAGGGCTTTAAGGCCATTGAACTGCGTATCTTCCCGTAAGAATTGAATGAATTCTAGCTTGATCTTATCCCCGTAGATGTTCTTATCGAAGGCAAAGAGGTTCACCTCAATGGTCCGATTTTCTAATTCGGGTAGAGTAGGGCGGCTACCGATGTAGAGCATCCCTTCGTAGCGCTGATTCTTATGCCAGCCGTAGACCGCGTAAATGCCATCCGGCGGAATGAGCTTATGGGCACTATTGACGGCCACGTTTGCGGTAGGAAAACCCAGGGTGGTTCCAATCTGCTCTCCTTTCACCACTTGCCCGGTTAACATAAAGGGGTGGCCCAACTGCTTGTGTGCTGCTTCCACATCACCTTCCTCCAGAGCCTTCCTGACTTTTGTAGAACTCACTGCAATGTCGTCGACCTCCTGCGGCGGGATTTCTACCACTCGAAAATGTAGATTTTTGGCGTGCCACCGGAGGTAGTTGATATCTCCCTGCCGGTTGGCTCCAAAGCGATGATCATAGCCGATCACAATAGTATGCGGCTGAAACTTTCCGTAGAGAAAATCCTGAATGTACTGGTCTGCCGAAAGTTGCGAGAACTCAATCGAAAAGGGTACGACGACCACATTGTCGATGCCATAGCGCTCAAACAACTGCACTTTTTCATCGATGGTGGTGAGGAGTCGTAGGGTTTTATCCTTTGGGTACACCACCAGACGGGGGTGTGGGTGGAAGGTAATCACGACGCTTTCGCCTTGTACTTGTTTGGCGAGTTGGTTTACCTGTTCCAGAATGTGTTGGTGCCCCAGATGGACCCCGTCAAAGGAGCCAATGGTCAGAATGGCATTCTGGAAACTAGGTAAGTCTTGTAAGTCGTGAAATACGCGCATGATGCTGCAAATGTAGGAAAAGAATCCTCCTTGAACCCGGAGGGCGAAGTAAAAAATGATTTGGCGGTCAATCGAATAAAAGGGAGAGCAAAACCCAACCTATTGTTAAAGTCCTACGGTCTGTTTTGGTTGAGGGAATTTAGTAGTAAATTTTAGTAAATACTTTCCCCTATTTCCCCGACAAAGCTAAATACTTTGTAACCTAAGTAAATGAATATTTTGACCGAGGCGATTTTTGTTCAGATCAAGGCGTGGCGGAGCCTCGTAGCCATAGCTACGAAGGCGAGTACGTAACGATGAGCTGGGCAAAAAGAACCCGTCAAAAAGTTTAGAAATTTAGGTTACAAAGTACTAAATCTATGAAAACCAAAATACTTCTTTTTATTGGGCTTTTTCTAGGTGTGCTAACCACCCAGGCTCAAGATCATCACTTCGAAGGAAGCCTGGATCTATACGGGCATATCCTGCGGACAACTGGTGAGGATACCGATCTTCGACTCCGCTTGGGACAATCCGTTGGCCTGAGCCTGGGCCGCCGACTGGGTGATCAATCCTTTTTGACCATCGGAAGTATGCTCGCCAATGGAGGCACTCGATCCGTGAGTGATAGAACGTGTTATCGAGATATTGCACCCGTAGGGCAAACTCCCGATTTCATTCTGCAACGTTACGAGCAACTAAATATTCAGCGTGATTTTAGCATTGAAGGTTATCTCAGTTATCGCTACACGTGGGGGCAGGGCCGGCATCCTTGGTTCGTAGCGGGCCGGGGCATTATTCGCTATGTTCTTCTGGAACAATATAAAACAAGTTCAGAGTGTCCCGGTGTTTGGGTGCATGAGAATGTGAGTTGGTCCCGCTTTGCGGTACTGGAAATGGAATTAGGGGCCGCACTGGGGCTGGGAAAAATTTGGCGTTGGGGGCCTTTTTGGGCACTGCAGACCGAATGGCGAACCCAGATGTTTTGGCAAGAAAAAGAACCGGACTCGATTCAGGCCAGCGGTTTGCAAGTTAGTTTAACCAGAATGTGGTAACGATAATCTATTAAGGATGCAAACAATAAAAATATTTCTCTTTTTGGCTTTGCTCCCTATCTGGGGATTTAGCCAATCTACCTGGATGGGGGTGGAGACATCCGTTGGGCGTACTCGGGTACCGACCCAATCCACGATCTCGGTTATTTCCAATAAAGCCTATCACCTTACGAATACCTATGCTTTTGTGGTGCAACGCAGGCTCGGAAATTGGGTGATCCTAGGCGGAGGGATCGGCCTGACCCACAGCATCAATCGAGTGAAGCTGGAGTTTCCTCCCTTTGGAAACGTTCCGGCCGTTACCTCCCGTTTTCGCTCCAATACCTATTTCATAGACCTACGGCTACAATCTCTTTTTTTGCTCTGGCAGGGTCGCAGTCAGGGGTACTTACGGGCCGAAGGATTTGGTGGCCCGTTTATGTTGGGGATGACCTCCCTTAAACAATGGACCTTAGACGGTCATTTATTCGATGAAGACCGCGTGTCTACCGTTGGAAACGGCGACTTATACCAATACGGCTTTCGTTTAGGCTTAGGTACCCGCTGTCCCATTGGAGGCCGTTGGCTAATCGCTCCAGAAATAGTGTTGGATCGTCCCTTCTTTCATCCAGGGGTCGTGGGAGCCTACGACTGGCGTTGGGGGCTACAGATAGGGGTGTTTAGGAAGATATAAAGCCACTTGCATGCTTTTACCTAGAATAGGTAATCTTGTCATTTTACTATCGCTGAGTGTTAGCTGCTTTAGCCAGAGATGGTTATTGAATGCCGATTTATCCGGAGCGGTGTCCAAAAGTCTCATCCTCGGTTTTCCTAGGCAAGGGCCTAATCCAACTCCTTCATTAGATGTTCACGTGGGGGTACATTACGCAGTTCATCCGCGAATTTATACTGGGCTAGAGCTAGGCGTTAGCAACTGGCGGTTCAAATGGATTTGGAGTAGCTCAGGGGTAATCGGTCCACGTCTTGATTACGCCACCAAGGAGAATATCAGAGGATTGGATATTAAAGCAGAAGTATTGTTTGTCCTTTGGGAACGGAGAAGTAAAGGGTACTTGAGACTTGGAGGAGCTCTGAGTCCCGATTTAGCGGTTAAAAGGAAAATTCAAACGTTTGATCCAGATAGTGGAGTACTCCTGTCCAATAAAAAAAGACGGAGAACTCGGGATCCCGAGGTAGTATATTATACCGGAGAATTAGGTATTGGTAATCGCTGGCATTTATTTGGGCCTTGGGCAATGGCCGTCGAAGTTTTTGGGGCCTACCGAATCCTTCCGGATATAAATCCTCTAAATGAACCACTTAAAGTACGGGCTTGGCGTACTGGTAGTACCATTTCTTTAGTTATGGTGCTTTAACCCACATTGTATGTAAGGTGGGGGGGGAAGGTTTTAATTATGCCAAGAATAACGATTATTACTGGTCTACTTTTCTTAAGCCTTAGCTGCTTTAGCCAGCAATGGCTACTCAGCGCAGATTTCTCGATGGGCGCCGAGACTCGTTTTTTTACCAATCCTATTTT